>NZ_CP114216.1:0-7044 GCF_056673345.1 Enterobacter cloacae complex sp. HYC074_NIDB | reverse complement strand
GCGGCCTTATTGTTTCCCTGTTAAGTTTCTTCCTGGCATCCTCCAGGAAATCTCCGCCCCGTTCGTAAGCCATTTCCGCTCGCCGCAGTCGAACGACCGAGCGTAGCGAGTCAGTGAGCGAGGAAGCGGAATATATCCTGTATCACATATTCTGCTGACGCGCTGGTGCCACCTTTTTCTCCTGCTACATGAAGCACTTTCATAAAGTGTTACTCCGCCGTAACATATTAAGCCAGTATACACTCCGCTAGCGCTGCGTGACTGGTTCAGGGCTGCGCCCCGAAACCCGCCAAAAGCCTGACGCGCCTGCGGCTTGTCCAACCCCGCGCCGACCGGGAAAGGCTTTCCCGCCCGTCCCGGCGTTATCAGGAGGCCGGTTTGTCAGAGAAACGGAACAAGATGCTCACCATGTGGGTGACGGAGGACGAGCACCGGCGGCTGCTTGAGCGCTGCGACGGCAGGCAGCTGGCAGCGTGGATGCGGCAGACCTGCCTGGACGAAAAGCCGGCACGTTCCGGAAAGCTTCCCTCAATCTCGCCGGCGCTGCTGCGCCAGCTTGCCGGCATGGGCAATAACCTGAACCAGATAGCCCGCCGTGTTAACGCCGGCGGGGGTACCGGCCATGACAGGGTGCAGATTGTTGCGGCGCTGATGGCCATCGATGCCGGACTTGAGCGGCTGCGGCACGCCGTTCTTGAGAAAGGAACGGACGATGATCGTTAAATTTCATCCACGCGGTCGCGGCGGTGGCGCCGGGCCGGTGGACTATCTGCTGGGTAAAGACCGGCAGCGTGAAGGCGCCACCGTCCTGCAGGGGAAGCCGGAAGAAGTCCGGGAGCTGATTGACGCGTCGCCTTACGTTAAGAAATACACCTCCGGCGTCCTGTCGTTTGCGGAGGCCGATCTCCCTCCCGGCCAGCGGGAAAAACTGATGGCCAGCTTCGAGCGAGTTCTGATGCCCGGACTCGATAAAGATCAGTACAGCATTCTGTGGGTGGAGCACGCGGACAAGGGGCGTCTGGAGCTGAACTTTCTGATCCCCAATACCGAGCTGCTGACCGGCAGGCGGCTCCAGCCTTACTACGACCGCGCCGACCGGCCGCGCATCGATGCCTGGCAGACTATCGTGAACGGCAGACTGGGGCTGCACGACCCGAACGCGCCGGAAAACCGCCGGGCGCTGGTCACGCCGTCCGGGCTGCCGAAAACGAAGCAGGAGGCCGCAGAAGCCATTACCCGGGGACTACTGAGCTTAGCCTCGTCCGGGGAGCTGAAAAGCCGTCAGGATGTCACTGACACTCTTGAAGGTGCAGGTTTTGAGGTGGTGCGCACCACGAAAAGCAGTATCAGCATTGCCGACCCGGACGGGGGGCGAAACATCCGACTGAAGGGAGCTATCTATGAGCAATCTTTTTACGGCCTCGAGGGACTTCGAGGAGAAATTGAAAGCGCAGCAGCAGAGTACCGGCGAGATGCTGAAAGCCGCATTCAGCGAGCACGAGCAGTCTGTCAGAGCGGAACTGAGCGCAAGCGCGAGGAGAATCAGCGACGCCATCAGCGCCCACGAGCAGAATATGAGCGAGGCGATGGAGAAAAACCGGCGGAGCGTGCTGCTGACGGCCGGGAGGACATGGCTCACCATCCTGATGGTGTCAGCGCTGCTGATCGGCACGAGCGGGAGCATTCTGTGGTGGCAGGGGCAGCAGATAACCGACAATTACACGCATCTTCGTCAGCAGGAAGATACCCTGGCGAAAATGACCGCCCGGACGTGGGGAGTGCGCTATCAGGAGAGCAGCGACGGCCGGAGATTCCTTATCCTGCCGCCGGGGATGCAAACCGAAGCCATCCCTTACGACGGGACGACATGGATCCGCCTGAAACAGGAGTAGCGGAAAATGACAGAGCTGGAAAAGCAGTTGCTGAGCGCATTAGAGCAGCTACAGCAGGACTACTCGCAAAGGCTGGACGAATGGGAGAGCGCCTTCGCGGAATGGCGGAGCATGTGTGGTCTTATGCAACGGGAGAACGCGATGCTGAACGAGCGCGTGTCGGACTTGAGCACGCAGGTGCTGAGTTTAAGCGAGCAGCTGCGCCGCTTGTCCGGGAACTGAATGCGATCGAGCTCCGGCAGAGGGAGAATGAGTATCAGAAAACACTGGAGCTGGAGCGCCAGCCGCAGAAAACCTACCGCGGGCCGACACTTTAAACCATCCAGGCAGCTGACAACCCGCACGAAGAGGGGCTCTTATTTCTCCCGCTAAATAGGTTCGTGATCAAAAAGGTCACGACTTATTCAGGAGCGGGAAATGAAGCTGTTAAATCTTATTGAATCATTGCTTAACTGCCTATACCTGGCGGCGGAGCTGTGGGACTGGCTGGAGAAGCATTTGTCGGTTTTTAAGGCATTGGCGCGGATTTTAGTGTGACTTTAACATCCATGCATCTGGCTGCATGACTATGCACCAGTGTAATATTCAGCGGCTGCGTTTCTGGTGTTTTTTCGTTATGTCTGTCGCCACTTTCTCGCGTCTGGCACCGGAAACGCAGCCAACCCCGTTTCAGCGGTGCGGGCAACGGATGTTATGTTTAATGTTGATAACAGGAGTAAGAGTGATGCTTACATTTATTGGTAATGCTGCCAACTTACTGATTTAGTGTATGATGGTGATTTTAAGGTGCTTGCGTGGCTTCCATTTCCATCAGATGTCCCACTTGTTCAGCTACCGAAGGCGTCGTGCGTAACGGTAAAAGCACTGCCGGACATCAGCGCTATCTCTGCTCTCACTGCCGTAAAACATGGCAAATCAGCTTCACTTACACCGCCTCTCAACCCGGTACACATCAGAAAATCATTGATATGGCTATGAATGGGGTTGGGTGCCGTGCCAGTGCCCGCATTATGGGCGTTGGCCTCAACACGATTTTACGGCACTTAAAAAACTCAGGCCGGAGCCGGTAACATCGCGCATACAACCGGGCAGTGACGTCATTGTCTGCGCGGAAATGGACGAACAGTGGGGCTACGTCGGGGCTAAATCACGTCAGCGCTGGTTATTGACAGGATGCGCAGGACGGTGGTGGCACACGTCTTTGGTGAGCGTACTCTGGCCACACTGGAGCGTCTTCTGGAGCTGCTGTCGGTCTTTGATGTGGTGGTATGGATGACGGATGGCTGGCCGCTTTATGAATCACGCCTGAAGGGAAAGCTGCACGTTATCAGCAAGCGTTACACTCAGCGCATTGAGCGACATAACCTGAATCTGAGACAACATCTGGCAAGGCTGGGACGGAAGTCACTGTCGTTCTCAAAATCGCTGGAGCTGCATGACAAGGTCATCGGGCATTATCTGAACATAAAACACTATCAGTAAGTTGGAGTCATTACCTAAATTAACAATAAACCCCATTAATAGTCACAATCAGAAAAATAAAAAGCCGTTTATTCCCTACGGTATAAACGGCTTTTTTGGAACATGACTCACTCAATGGAGCACGGTCACCGCATCCTTAAGGCGTCCGGCGCGGTGCTTCACCATGGCCGAAATGCGCGCGCTCTCCTCGACCAGATCGGCGTTTTTCTGCGTGATGCTGTCGAGTTCAGCTACCGCACGGGTTAGCTCTGATAAGCCGGTTGCCTGCTCGGAGGTCGCGTGGCTGATCTGGGCGATAAGCTGGGTCACGTTTTTCACCTGCACAACGATATCATCCATCGTACGGCCCGCGGCGTGAACCTGCTCAGAGCCGGACTGCACCTTGCTGGCGCTGGCATCAATGAGTTTACGAATATCGTTAGCCGCACTGGCGCTGCGGCTGGCAAGATGGCGTACTTCGCCCGCGACCACGGCAAACCCTTTGCCCTGCTCCCCTGCCCTTGCCGCTTCAACCGCCGCGTTCAGCGCCAGAATATTGGTCTGGAACGCGATATCGTTAATCAGAGAGGTAATCGAGCCAATGCGCTGCGTGCTGTCGGCAATATCATCCATCGTTTTAACCACGGTCTGCATCGCATTGCCCCCTTTCGTTGCCGCGCTGCTCGCAGCCACGGAGAGTTTGTCCACCTCGGCGGCGGTCTCGGAGTTACTCTGAACGGACGCGGCCATCTGGTTCATTGTCGCGACGGTCTGCTGCACGTTCGCGACGGTCTGACAGGTCCGATCGTTCAGATCTTCATTTCCCTGCGCCAGCCTGTCGCTCCCGTCACGGACGCTCACCACCTGGCTCGACACGTCATTGATCAACCAGCGGCACATCAGGCCAAGTTGTCCTACCGCGCGCAGCGTCAGGCCCAGCTCATCGCTGCGGTTAAGATGCTGCACGCTGTTGCGCTCGCCGGTGGCGACCTTCAGCGCCTGTCGCGCCACATTCTCTATCGGGCGGACAATCTGTTGCTCAAACAGCAGCGTTCCCATCAGCATCACCACCGCAGCGGCGGCAAGCGGTAACCAGCCTGCGGAGGTGGCGGCCAGCGTGGCGGCGAGTCCGGCAAAGAGCACCGCCATCACGCTGCGCACGCGCCAGCGCAGCGGCATGGCCGGGAGTTTACCCAGCCAGCCCTTTCCCACCACCAGCCCTTTGTGAATACGTTTTTTACAGCGCCCGTCGTTCAGCGCCCGGTAGAGCGGCTCCACGGCGGCGATCTCTTCCGCTGTGGCTCTGGTGCGAATCGACATATAGCCCGTCACCTGCCCGCGACGCACCATCGGCACCGCGTTAGCACGCACCCAGTAGTGGTCACCGTTTTTGCGCCGGTTTTTGACAATCCCGCTCCACGGCTCGCCCTGCTGCAGCGTGTACCACATATCGGCAAACGCAGCTTTTGGCATATCGGGATGGCGCACCATATTGTGCGGCTGGCCCGTCAGCTCATCGAGCTGATAGCCGCTCACCTGAACAAAGGTGTCGTTGGCGTGGGTGATGTAGCTGTGGACGTCTGTGGTAGACATTAAGGTGGTGTCATCGTCCAGAGGATATTCATTCTGGGTGACATAGGTTGGAGAGGACATCGTGAGCATCCCTTGCAGGTTATTTGAAAGTTAATTTTGTGGGGCAATGTTTTTTCGGCGGTAAACAATTTATCTTTAGGGAAGGTGCGAATAAGCAGGTCATTTCTTCCCAAGCTGACTCGCTGATTAAAATTTCGCGGATCTGGGCCGATTTTTTTCCCGCAAACACATCGAATCAGCCTATTTAGGCTATTTTTTCCACCATTTCTGGCGTTATTTCAGGTTTTTACTGAGATCTCTCCCTCTGACGTATCATTTGGTCCACCCGAAACAGGTTGGCCAGGGTGAATAACATCGCCAGTTGGTTATCGTTTTTCAGCAGCCCCTTGTATCTGGCTTTCACGAAGCCGAACTGCCGCTTGATGATGCGAAACGGGTGCTCCACCCTGGCACGGATGCTGGCTTTCATGTATTCGATGTTGATGGCCGTTTTGTTCTTGCGCGGATGCTGCTTCAAGGTTTTTACCCTGCCGGGACGCTCGGCGATCAGCCAGTCCACATCCACCTCGGCCAGCTCCCCGCGCTGTGGCGCTCCTTGGTAGCCGGCATCGGCTGAGACAAATTGCTCCTCTCCATGAAGCAGATTACCCAGCTGATTGAGGTCATGCTCGTTGGCCGCGGTGGTGACTAGGCTGTGGGTCAGGCCACTCTTGGCATCGACACCAATGTGGGCCTTCATGCCAAAGTGCCACTGATTGCCTTTCTTGGTCTGATGCATCTCCGGATCGCGTTGCTGCTCTTTGTTCTTGGTAGAGCTGGGTGCCTCAATGATGGTGGCATCCACCAAAGTGCCTTGGGTCATCATGACGCCTGCTTCGGCCAGCCAGCGATTGATGGTCTTGAACAATTGACGGGCCAGTTGATGCTGCTCGACTTGTTCAGCTACCGAGCAGGTGGCGGAAATTCATGATGGTGGTGCGATCCGGCAGGGCGCTATCCAGGGATAATCGGGCAAACAGGCGCATGGAGGCGATTTCGTACAGGGCATCTTCCATGGCACCGTCGCTCAGGTTGTACCAATGCTGCATGCAGTGAATACGCAGCATGGTCTCCAGCGGATAGGGCCGTCGGCCATTGCCCGCCTTGGGATAAAACGGCTCGATGACAGCGGTCATATTCTGCCATGGCAGAATCTGCTCCATGCGGGAGAGGAAAATCTCTTTTCGGGTCTGACGGCGCTTAGTGCTGAATTCACTATCGGCGAAGGTGAGTTGATGGCTCATGATGTCCCTCTGGGATGCGCTCCGGATGAATATGATGATCTCATATCAGGAACTTGTTCGCGCCTTCCCTGAATATGGAGTACGGAAAGCGGAGGAACGATACCGTCGAAATCCATCAGCAGAAAATGAGGATCTGTTATGGAGAGCTAGAAGTCGTATAACTGGCATGGAACGCAAGTAATGTTTCCTAAGTGTGTTGATAGGCAAACATGGTGGGAGTTACTACTCTCGGAGTTAATGATCTTCTTGTGATCCTGTCGTTTCAGTCGTAATCTCTTGCTCTGAAAACGAAAAAACCACCTGGGGAGGTGGTTTGATCGAAGGTTAAGTCAGTTGGGGAACTGCTTAACCAGGTAACTGGGTATACGAGACCGCAGATACCGAAACTGTTCTTTCAGTGTAGCCGCAGTCAGGCCCATACTTCAAGACCTCTGAATCTCTCTCTCGTATATCCCAGTTACCAGTGGCTGCTGCCAGTGGCGCTTTGTCGTGCTTTCTCGGGTTGGACTCAAGATGATAGTTACCGGGTAAGGCGCAGCAGTCGGACTGAACGGGGGGTTTGTGCATACAGTCCAGCTTGGAGCGAACTGCCTACCCGGAACTGAGTGTCAGGCGTGGAATGAGATAAACGCGGCCATAACAGCGGAATGACACCGGTAAACCGAAAGGCAGGAACAGGAGAGCGCACGAGGGAGCTACCAGGGGGAAACGCCTGGGATCTTTATAGTCCTGTCGGGTTTCGCCACCACTGATTTGAGCGTCAGATTTCGTGATGCTTGTCAGGGGGGCGGAGCCTATGGAAAAACGGCTTTGCC
>NZ_CP114217.1:0-60326 GCF_056673345.1 Enterobacter cloacae complex sp. HYC074_NIDB | reverse complement strand
GGCCGGAACGAACAGATCGGACTATATGCGCCGTTGTTTGTTGGCCGGATCAGGTGGCCGGATAGGTGGATTGAGTCAGGTTACGGAACAGATAAACGAAGTAAATCGACGCCTCGATATTCTGTTTGACCAGGTATCAGAGACAGATATGAGCGCGTTTTCCTCGGAGCTGAAAGGTCTGGTCAAGCAGCTGTCACAACTCAAGTTGCCGCCTCCCGGTCAGATGATGCTGCACGAATCCCTGGCAATCGAGACGGTGATCCTGCTGCGTTCGATGGCGACCCCGGCCAATATGAAATCCGCCTGGGGAGAGCTGGAACGTAACGGATACAAGGTATGGGAAAGTAAACAAGAGAGGAAGGAATAATGACAGAACAAGAAAGAGGACTTATATTTTTATGCTCGCTGCTGGGACCGATACCCTTTGTGTGGTTTATTACTGCAAAGTTTGTTTATGGTATTAATAGCGAAACGGCTCACTACCTTGTCCCCTATTTGCTAAAAAACACGTTCAACCTGTGGCCGTTATGGGTGGCGATTATTGCAGGTGCAGTTATAGGTTTGTGTGGCTTTATAGGATTCATTATTTACGATAAGGGTCGGGTGTATAAAGGACCACGTTTTAAACGCGTACTCCGTGGCACTAAATTAGTAAGAGCTTCATCTTTAGCCGAGAAAACAAAAGAGCGTGGTCATAAGCAATTAACGGTTGCAGGTGTTCCTGTGCCTACTGAATATGAGACTCTTCATTTTTCAATCGGCGGGGCTACTGGTACAGGTAAATCAACGATTATCAAGGAAGCTATATATTCAAGCCTGAAAAGAGGCACAGATAAGCGTATTGTTCTTGATCCAAATGGCGAATATGTTGAGACGTTTTATCGTCCCGGTGATGTGATTCTTAGCCCCTATGATAAACGTTCTCCCGGCTGGTCAATGTTCAACGAGATACGCGATGACTTTGACTATGATCTCTATGCTGTATCTATTATTCAGGAAAGTAAGGAGCGTTCAGCAGAGGAATGGTATAGATATGGTCGTCTTATTTATCGTGAGGTATCAAAGAAGTTACTCACGCTTAAACGTAGCCCAACAATGGAAGAAGTCATGCACTGGTGTACCATTGTTGAGAATGAAAAATTAAAAGAGTTTGTGAAAGGTACACCTGCGGAAGCCCTGTTTATCAAAGGCGCTGAAAGGGCCACCGGGAGCGCCCGTTTTGTCCTGGGTGACAAATTAGCCCCACACCTGAAGATGCCCGCAGGCGATTTCTCGCTGCGTGACTGGCTGGAAGATGATAAACCCGGCACGTTGTTTATCACCTGGCAGGAGCAGATGAAAAAGAGCCTCAATCCGCTGATCTCATGCTGGCTGGATATTATGTTTTCAAGCCTGCTGGGTATGGGTAAGCGCGACCAACGCACGTTGTTTTTTATCGACGAGCTGGAATCACTGGAATATCTGCCAAACCTACAGGATTTACTGACGAAGGGCCGCAAAAGCGGCGCGTCTGTATGGGCGGGCTACCAGACGTACTCTCAGCTGATTGAGCGCTACGGCATCAACATAGCGGAAACACTGCTGGGAAGTATGCGTTCCGGCATCGTCATGGGTAGCAGTCGATTAGGTAAAGAAACCCTTGAGCAAATGTCCCGCGCATTGGGCGAGATTGAGGGCGAAGTGGAACATAAACAAGGCAACCCATTCCAGGCGGGCATTGGTAACAGGCCACGCATCGAAACGCGCACCGTCAGAGCCGTTACTCCTACGGAAATATCAGAGCTGAAAAACCTCACTGGATACGTCTATTTCCCTGGTGATCTGCCTGTCGGCAAGTTCAAGACTAAACATGTGCAATACACGCGTAAGAACCCGGTTCCGGGCATCATCATGAGGTAGCGCCATGCTTGATATTACGACTATCACCCGTATCGATATTGCGTCAGTTGTAGGCTACTACGCTGATGCAAAAGACGATTACTACAGCAAAGACAGCAGCTTTACCGCGTGGCATGGTCAGGGTGCTGAAGCGCTGGGCCTTTCCGGCGAGGTCAGTTCCCAGCGCTTCAAAGAACTGCTTGTCGGGGAGATTGACCCTTTTACACAGATGAAGCGCTCCAGCGGTGACGCGACGAAAGAACGGCTGGGATACGACCTCACATTTTCCGCGCCTAAAGGCGTATCGATGCAGGCGCTGATCCACGGCGATAAGGCTATTATCGCCGCCCATGAAAAAGCGGTTGCCGCTGCCGTCCAGGAAGCGGAAAAGCTGGCTCAGGCCCGCACGACCCACGCAGGGAAAACCATTACGCAGAATACCGGTAATCTGGTTGTTGCTTCCTTCCGGCATGAAACATCACGCGCCCTTGACCCGGAGCTGCATACCCACGCCTTTGTCATGAACATGACACAGCGCGGGGATGGTCAATGGAGGGCGCTTAAAAACGATGAACTGATGCGGGCCAAGATGCTCCTGGGGGATGTCTACAAGCAAGAGCTGGCGCTGGAGCTGACAAAGGCCGGGTATGAGCTGCGCTATAACAACAAAAATAACACCTTTGATATGGCGCACTTTACGGATGAACAAATCCGGGGATTCTCGCGGCGTTCTGCTCAGATAGAAGAAGGGCTGGCGGCTATGGGGTTGACCCGCGAAACCGCTGACGCACAGACCAAAAGCCGGGTATCGATGGCGACCCGCGACAAAAAAACAGACGACTATTCGCGTGAAGATATTCATAAAGAGTGGGTTAACCGGGCTAACGAGCTGGGAATCGACTTCAATGATCTGTCCTGGGCTGGCAAAGGCAAGGACGGCCCGCAAACGTCAATGAATACCGTCCCTAACTTCACCAGCCCGGAGGTAAAAGCCGACCGGGCGATTCAGTTTGCGCTTAAATCCCTTTCAGAGCGCGATGCGTCTTTTGACCAGTCCCGATTGCTGGCCGTGGCAAATAAAAAGGCTATCGGCCAGGCATCAAAGCAGGATATTGAAGCCGCCTATTATCGCGCTGTGGCAAAGGGGGCCATTATCGAAGGTGAAGCGCGATACACCACCACGACTGACCAGAGAAGCAAAGACGCGCCACCGCTACCAGCCATGACGAAAGCGGAATGGCAGGCGCAGCTGACCGACAAAAAAGGGATGAACAACGACCAGGCGAAGGCATTAGTTGCTGAAGGTATCAAGTCTGGCCGCCTGAAAAAAACCAGCCATCGGGTAACGACCGTTGAAGGTATCCGGGTAGAGAAAGCGGTGCTGAATATCGAGGCTCGCGGTCGGGGCAAGGTGATCGCCGCGCTAACAAGCGAGCAAGTTACCGCGCAGCTGGTCGGCAAGACCCTGAAGGCCGAGCAGCAGAAAAGCGTCGTAGATATTTGCACCACGACAGATCGCTTTGTTGCGGCCCACGGCTTCGCCGGAACCGGGAAAAGCTATATGACCATGAGCGCGAAGGCCGTTCTGGAGTCGCAGGGCTTTAACGTCACCGCACTGGCTCCCTACGGTACGCAGAAAAAATCCCTGGAAGATGAAGGTATGCCCGCCCGTACCGTTGCCGCTTTCGTGAAGGCAAAGGACAAAAAGATAGACGAGAAAAGCGTGGTCTTTATCGATGAAGCGGGCGTGATTCCGGCCAGACAGATGAAGGTGCTGATGGAAACCATCGAGAAGGCCGGGGCCAGAGCGGTATTCCTGGGCGACACCTCACAGACAAAAGCCGTAGAGGCGGGCAAGCCATTTGAACAGCTGATCAGCGCCGGAATGCAGACCAGCTACATGAAGGATATTCAGCGCCAGAAAAATGACGTGTTGCTTGAGGCGGTGAAGCTGGCCGCAGAGGGCCACATATCCGGCTCGCTGGCCCGACTCAGCAATATTAGCGCAGAGAAGGACCAGGATAAGCGGCTGGAGGCTGTAGCGAATCGCTGGCTGTCATTCTCCCCGGAGCAGCGCGAAGGTACGCTGATTATTTCCGGCACAAACGAATCAAGGGTAATCCTCAACAGCCAGATTCGGGAGGCGTTGCAGCTGCAAGGAAAAGGCGTGGAGGTGAATTTTCTGGAGCGCGTTGACTCCACGCAGGCCGAACGCCGGGACAGTAAATACTACCAGGTAGGGCAAATTATCATCCCCGAAAAAGACTATAAAAACGGACTTCAGCGGGGCGAGTCTTACCGGGTGCTGGATACAGGTCCGGGGAACCTGCTGACCGTGGCCGGGAGCGACGGCCAGAAAATCAGCTTCAGCCCGCGTACCCATAAAAATTTATCTGTTTATACCAGCGTGGCCGCCGAGCTGGCCGTGGGCGATAAAGTGATGGTGACGCGTAACGATAAGACGCTGGATGTGGCGAACGGCGACCGCTTCACCGTGACCGGGACTACCGAGAAAGGCACTTTTACGTTAACCAACGCGAAGGGCCGGGAAATCGAGCTGGACCAGAAGCAGGCCGCCTATCTTTCGTATGCCTATGCAACGACCGTCCATAAAGCGCAGGGGCTTACCTGTGATCGGGTACTTTTTAACATCGATACCCGTTCTCTGACGACTTCCAAAGACGTTTTTTACGTTGGGATTTCCCGCGCCCGTCATGAAGTCGAGATCTTCACCGATGACAAAAAGCGTTTGTTGAGTAGTGCCAGCCGCAACAGTCCTAAGACCACGGCCAGCGAAATAGACCGATTCTTAGGGATGGAAGAACGTTACAAAGACGTAAACCGGAGCTATGGCCATAGCGATGGCCAACAGGAAAAAAGTTATGGCCATGATGCTGGCCATCAAACCGAAGAGAAGGAAAACACCATGAAAAACGCGACAGAAGCCGCGCATGATGGCCCTGATACTTCAGGTACTGAAAACACGTCTCAGGATTTGCGCCAGCGTGAGCAGGAGGAAGTCAACGCAGCTATCCGGTACGAGCAGAGGCAAGAAGCTACACCGGAAATGGAGGCGAACCCCTACCACGACTATGAGCGGTATGCTGACGAAGGGCCGGACTATGGCGACATGCAGGACTACAGCACGTATGAAGAATATGAACGTGCGCGTGACGTGGAACTACCGCAGCATGAGCACGAAAATCATCAACATGATCATGACAAGGAGGGCTACGGCCTATGATGTTCTGGAACCGAAATAAGAAAGAAAAAGCCGCTGCCGGCAATGAAAAAAATCGCTTCGATCACCTGCTTTCGGTGGCCGAAAAATTACCCGTTAAGGCGCTACCTGATCTCATTCGCGCCATCGTGCGGCCAGTACAGAGTGATTTCTTGCTGGCGGTAGCCGAGGAAGGGACTGATGCCCGCCCGGATATGACCCCGCAGGAGTTCTTCTTTGAAGGGCTTATCCAGGTGCAATCTTACGAGAAGATGAAAGAGGGTGAACTGGACGGCGCTGATTATCCGTTGTCGCTGGCAAGTGAAATGGTGCTGCCGTGGCCCTGGAGCCTGACACGCTATATCGATAACGTTTCGCACATTGGAACCCATAAGGGCAGGCCGTGGAAGCAGGATAAAATCAACCACTATGTTGACTTGTGGTTGCCCTGGCGCATTGGCTTTGTGCGCGGTGGCAACCATTCCATAACGGCGGGCATTCTGGCCGGAGAAGGGACCGTGATACCGGATCACGTTTACGATATGTCCTACCTTTTTGAGCTGGTCCGAACGGACGGTAATCACTGGTTCGTTGACGGCCAGAAGGTTGAGGCGGTGAAATCCGGGCGGTCAGCGGCTGTTTTCGAAATTGGCCGTTTACTTACGGAAGGAGCAAAAAATGGGTGAGCAAATTACTAACGCGGAGTGGGAAAAAATCTCACCTGATAATTTTGAAACAGCCTCTTTGTTGCGAGCTGTTGATGCTATTGATGATTTACGCGGGGATTTTAATGATGGCGAGTATTCAGCGCCGCCGCAAATCAGAACTGATTTACTCAGGCTTCATGAGATAGCAATGGCAGTGATTAACGAAGGTTCACGTAGCCGGGTTTCAGCATTGTTCGAGCTGGCGAGTGACCTGGACGAACAAATATCCCATCTGGTAAATCGGCTGGATGAAGTGCAGGACACGCTATCTCAGCTAATGGAGTTGTATCCAGAAAGCCTTTACTACGATGATATTGAAGGAGTCAGTTTGGGTATAGAAAAATTTTGTGCGTTAAGTGATAACAGGTGTCTGGAAATATAGGGGCAAATCCAGAGAGCATATTCAAAATCGGCGCCCGGCAAACATGGGGTGATTCCCATACCGGCAGCGCCCGGCGAACATGGGCCGATTCCCACGCGGCGCCCACTACGCACCCCCGTGGGGGACGTGCGGCAGTTGCGTGGCGGTGAGCGAGATTAGGGCTTTGCAGGGAGGTGCGTAATTGCATCTGATTTGGAGCCACTTTCACATTTTATCTGATCAGCGTTCGCAAATTACCTGATTGCCCAACAAAAATTCAGTCACCTGCTCAAAAATCATCAATGATTAACAGTCGACTCTATAGTTCTCACAATGTCCGCATAATCGTAATATACTAATCCTATTAGTGATTTAATCTACCTACCAAACCGTGGGCAACACATTCTATTAATCAGGAAAACGCAGATGACCAGCCTGCAACAACGCGCCGAATTACACCGTCAGATATGGGCTATTGCGAACGAGGTTCGCGGTGCCGTTGACGGATGGGACTTTAAACAATACGTCTTAGGGGCGCTGTTTTACCGTTTTATCAGTGAGAACTTCACCAGTTACATCGAAGCCGGTGATGACAGTGTTCAGTATGCCGGAATGGCTGACAGTGATATTGGTGATGAGATTAAGGACGATGCGGTCAGAACAAAGGGGTATTTTATCGCACCAAGCCAGCTGTTCTGTAATGTGGCGAAGCGTGCCAATACGAATGACCACCTGAATGCTGATTTAAACAGTATCTTTGTCGCGATTGAAAGCTCTGCATCCGGTTATCCGTCAGAAGCCGACATTAAGGGGTTGTTTGCTGATTTTGATACAACCAGTAACCGGCTGGGCAGTACCGTTAAAGAGAAAAATATCCGGCTTGCTGCGGTACTGAAAGGGGTTGAGGGGCTGGCTCTCGGGGATTTTGATGCCCATCAGATTGACCTGTTCGGTGATGCCTATGAGTTTCTGATATCCAATTATGCCGCCAATGCGGGTAAGTCCGGCGGGGAGTTCTTTACCCCGCAGCATGTCTCTAAGCTGATTGCTCAGCTGGCCATGCACGGACAGACCTCCGTCAATAAAATCTATGACCCTGCGGCCGGTTCAGGTTCTCTGCTGCTTCAGGCCAAGAAACACTTTGATAATCACATTATCGAGGACGGTTTCTTTGGTCAGGAGATTAACCATACGACCTTTAACCTGGCGCGTATGAATATGTTCCTGCACAACATCAACTACGACAAGTTTGATATCCGGTTAGGGAACACATTACTGGCTCCTGAATTTAAAGACGAGAAGCCGTTTGATGCGATTGTGTCTAACCCGCCGTACTCCGTGAAATGGGTGGGCAGTGATGACCCGACCCTGATTAACGATGAGCGTTTTGCTCCTGCTGGCGTACTGGCCCCGAAATCAAAAGCTGACTTTGCGTTTGTACTACATGCGCTGAACTATCTTTCTGCAAAAGGTCGTGCAGCGATTGTCTGTTTCCCCGGCATTTTTTACCGTGGCGGCGCAGAGCAGAAAATCCGACAGTACCTGGTCGACAACAACTATGTTGAAACCGTGATATCACTGGCCCCGAACCTGTTCTTCGGTACCACCATTGCCGTGAATATTCTGGTGCTGTCGAAACACAAAACCGATACTAACGTGCAGTTCATTGATGCCAGCGCATTGTTTAAGAAAGAAACCAACAACAACGTGCTGACTGATGCCCATATCGAACAGATTATGCAGGTCTTTGAGAGCAAGGCCGATACCGACCATCTGGCGAAGTCTGTTGCGGCTGAAGATGTTGCCAAGAATGACTATAACCTGTCTGTCAGTAGCTACGTTGAGGCTGAAGATACCCGTGATGTTATCGATATTACGGTACTCAATGCAGAACTGAAAACCACGGTCAGTAAAATTGACCAGTTACGCAAGGATATCGATGCGATTGTGGCTGAAATTGAAGGCTGCGAGGTGCAGAAATGAGCGAGATGAGTTATCTGGAAAAATTGCTGGATGGAGTTGAAGTTGAGTGGTTGCCATTGGGGGAAATAACCAAATATGAACAGCCAACAAAGTATTTGGTAAAAGCAAAAGATTATCACGACACATATACCATACCGGTTCTTACTGCCGGAAAAACATTTATTCTTGGATACACAAATGAGACTCATGGTATTTATCAGGCATCAAAGGCACCTGTAATAATTTTTGATGATTTCACCACCGCTAATAAATGGGTGGATTTTGACTTTAAGGCAAAATCATCGGCCATGAAAATGGTTACATCATGTGATGATAATAAAACCTTACTGAAATATGTTTACTATTGGCTCAATACATTACCAAGTGAATTCGCAGAGGGAGACCATAAACGCCAATGGATTAGTAATTATTCTCAAAAAAAAATCCCAATTCCCTGCCCGGATACTCCGGAAAAGTCCCTTGCTATCCAGTCTGAAATCGTCCGGATTCTGGATAAATTTACCGCCCTTACCGCTGAGCTTACCGCTGAGCTTACCGCTGAGCTTACCATGCGTAAAAAGCAGTACAACTACTATCGCGAGCAGTTGCTTTGTTTTGACGAGGCCGAAGTTGAGTGGAAAACGTTGGGGGAGATTGCAGCATATTCTAAATCACGTATTAGCTTTGACAAACTTGATAAAAATAATTATGTAGGCGTTGATAACCTTCTACAAAATCGTGCAGGAAAGATGCAATCAAATTACGTACCAACTTCAGGCAATCTTACTGAGTTTCGTGAGGGTGACATATTGATCGGTAACATCCGACCATATTTGAAGAAAATTTGGCAAGCTGATTCGACTGGTGGAACAAATGGTGATGTATTGGTTATTCGCAGTTGCCATAAATCGATTTTATCAAGATATCTTTATCAGATTTTGGCTGATGACAATTTTTTTGAATACAACATGCAACACGCCAAAGGTGCAAAAATGCCCCGTGGAAATAAAGACGTAATAATGAAATATCGAGTACCCATTCCATCATTCGACGAACAAACCCGTATAGTTACCATTTTGGACAAGTTTGATAGATTAACAAACTCCATCAGCGAAGGCTTACCTCGTGAAATCGAGCTACGTCAGAAACAGTACGAATATTACCGTGATTTGCTGTTCAGTTTCCCTAAACCTGATTCCGTAACGAACTGACATCAGCGACACTGCCGGTGAGAACCTCTGACTGGCAGTGCTTTTGCACAGATATTACCCGATGCTCAAGCCCTAAGTGCATCGTTTCACCCTTCGCAGTACAACGACAGCAGGGAGCAGTATGACGCAGCAGACCAGAACCATCGCCGAATCCAATAACTTCATCGTGCTGGATAAATACGTCACGGAATGGGAAGCGAGTGACCGCTACCAGAGTGAATCGGAGTTAGAGCATGAACTGATTCAGGATTTACGTAATCAGGGTTATGAGTTTGTGCCTGATTTAACCTCTCAGTCGGCGATGCTGGCCAATGTGCGGGTGCAACTTCAGGCGCTGAATCAGGTGGTATTTAGCGAAGGGGAGTGGCGGCGCTTTACTGAGGGTTATCTCGATAACCCCAGTGATACTCTTATCGATAAAACCCGTAAGATTCATGATAACTACATTTGTGATTTCACTTTTGATGATGGTCGTCTTGAAAATATCAGTCTTATCGACAAGAAAAATCTTATCCGTAATAAGTTGCAGGTTATCCAGCAATTTGAACAGACGGGAACGCATGCGAATCGCTATGATGTAACAATACTGGTCAATGGACTACCACTGGTACAGGTTGAACTGAAGAGGCGTGGTGTGGCGATTAGGGAGGCCTTTAACCAGATTCATCGCTACAGCAAAGAGAGTTTTAATAGCGAAAATTCGTTATTCAAATTCCTTCAGGTGTTTGTGATATCTAACGGAACAGATACCCGTTACTTTGCCAATACGACTAGACGGGATAAAAATAGTTTCGATTTCACCATGAACTGGGCGCGGTCTGACAATACACTGATTAAAGACCTGAGAGACTTTACGGCCACGTTCTTCCAGAAACATACCCTGCTGAATATCCTGTTTAATTACTCGGTATTTGATACCAGCGACACACTGCTGATTATGCGCCCCTACCAGATTGCAGCCACTGAACGTATCCTCTGGAAAATTAACAGTGCGTTTCAGTCAAAGAAATGGAGCAGCACTGACGGAGGCGGGTTTATCTGGCATACGACAGGCTCAGGAAAAACCCTGACCAGTTTTAAAGCCGCCCGACTCGCAACTGAACTGGATTTCATCGATAAAGTCTTCTTTGTGGTTGACCGCAAAGACCTCGATTATCAGACCATGAAAGAGTATCAGCGTTTCTCACCGGACAGCGTCAACGGCTCTGACAGCACCGCAGGACTGAAGCGTAATATCGATAAAGATGACAATAAAATCATTGTCACGACTATCCAGAAGCTGAATAACCTGATGAAGGGGGATGCAGATTTAGCCGTCTACCAGAAACAGGTCGTCTTTATTTTTGATGAATGTCATCGCAGCCAGTTCGGGGAAGCCCAGAAAAACCTGAAGAAGAAATTTAAACGTTTTTATCAGTTTGGTTTCACAGGCACACCGATTTTTGCCGGTAAAAATGCGCTGGGTGCGGAAGATACTGCCAGTGTATTTGGTAAGGAATTGCATGCCTATATCATCACCGATGCCATCCGTGATGAAAAAGTCCTGAAATTTAAGGTGGATTACAATGATGTGCGCCCGCAATTTAAGGCGATAGAAACCGAGACGGACGAGAAGAAAATTACTGCGGCAGAAAACAAACACGCCCTGCTGCACCCTAATCGGATTGAGGAAGTGACAAACTACATCCTTCAGCACTTCCGGCAAAAGACCCATCGGGCTTTCCCCGGCGCTAAGGGCTTTAACGCTATGTTCGCCGTCAGTAGCGTCGATGCCGCCAAAGCCTACTATGAATCCTTCAGACACATCCAGAAGTTAAGGGCTGAGCAGGACAGCAGTTATAAGCCCCTGACGGTTGCGACCATTTTCTCGTATGCTGCCAATGAAGCACAGGATGCTATCGGTGATATTAACGATGAGAGTATTGATACCTCAGAGATGAACCCAGGCTCCCGTGAGTTTCTGGAATCTGCCATCGCTGACTATAACGCCGCCTTTAAAATGAATTTCAGCACTGATGGCAACGGTTTTCAGGATTACTACCGCGACCTGGCTAAACGGGTTAAGTCTCAGGAAGTGGACCTGCTGATTGTAGTGGGTATGTTCCTGACCGGCTTCGATGCTCCGGCACTGAACACGTTGTTTGTCGATAAGAACCTGCGTTATCACGGGCTGATGCAGGCATTCTCGCGTACCAACCGGATTTATAACGCCACGAAAACCTTTGGTAATATCGTCACGTTTCGGGACTTAGAGCAGGCCACCATTGATGCCATTACCCTGTTCGGGAAGAGCAACACCAAAAGTGTGGTCATGGAGAAAAGCTATACCGAATACATGGAAGGCTTCACTGATGCAGTCACGGGTGAAACACGTCGTGGTTTTATCGATATTGTCCGTGAGCTGGAGACCCGCTTTCCTGACCCGGCAGATATCACTTCTGAAAAAGAGAAAAAAGCCTTCATCAAACTGTTTGGCGAATACCTGCGGGCTGAAAATATTCTGCAAAACTACGATGAGTTCACGGCACTGAGAGCGATTCAGACAGTGGATATCAGTGACCCTGCCGCCGTTGACGCTTTTAAGGCTGAACATTTCCTTGATGATGAAAAACTGGCAGCACTCCAGTCCATCCGGTTACCTTCCGAACGAGAAGTACAGGACTATCGTTCAAGCTACAACGATATCCGTGACTGGCAGCGCAAGGAGCGCGAAAGTAATGTGAAGGGCAATACGACAGTCAGCTGGGATGACGTGGTGTTTGAAGTTGACTTGCTGAAGTCTCAGGAAATCAATCTCGATTACATTCTTGAACTGATTTTTGAATACAACAAACAGCACCCGAACAAAGAGACACTGAAGGAAGAGGTCACCCGGCTTATCCGTGCCAGTCTGGGGAACCGGGCGAAAGAAGGGCTGATGCTGGAATTTATCGGGCAGACAGATATAGATAACCTGCCGAATAAAGAGTCCGTGATAGAGCAGTTCTACACCTTCGCTCAGGCCGCTCAGCAGCGGGAAGCGGAGGCATTGATTCAGGAAGAGAATCTCAATCACGATGCTGCCAGGCGTTATATCAGTGCGTCACTCAAGCGTGAATATGCCACTGAAAACGGGACGGCTCTGAATGAAGCGTTACCGAAACTCAGTCCGCTAAATCCACAGTATAAAACCAAGAAAAAGACGGTGTTTCAGAAGGTCTCAGCATTCATTGATAAGTTCAAAGGGGTGGGTGGAAGGATCTGATGTTGTTCAGGAGGCTGCGGCCTCCTGATTTTTGTAAAAGACATGAATTACAACACCCTGCGACAACAGGTACCTGAGATACAATTATTCGCTCCCTGAAGGGGTAGTGACCGGGTAGCTGCGATAACTGCCAACTTTTCTCCCCTCCCACCTTCGCGCATAAACGAACGTTTGTGCAACTATCCCTGTCCCAACGTAACGATGCTGTCATTTTCAGAAGACGACTGCACCAATTGACGGGGCGTAACGCCAGATGTGCAGGCGACTCCTGACAACGCAATATCAGAAGTCATCTGCACCAATCTCGACTATGCTCAATACTCGTGTGCACCAAAGCGAGGTGTGAGCATGGCGTCAGACACATCATTGATTGCCGAGCAAGGCGTGGCCACCCTGCCCGATGCGGCTTGGGCGCAGGCCCGGCAACGGGCGGAAATCATCGGGCCGCTGGCAGCGCTTGATGTGGTCGGGCATGAAGCCGCCGATGCCGCTGCTCACGCGCTTGGCCTGTCCAGGCGGCAGGTGTATGTCCTAATCCGCCGTGCCCGGCAAGGTGCTGGGCTTGTGACGGACCTGGCTCGCAGCCGATCCGGCGGCGGAAAAGGCAAGGGACGCTTGCCGGAATCAGTTGAGCGCATCATCCGCGAGTTGCTGCAAAAGCGCTTCCTGACCAAGCAGAAGCGTAGCCTGGCAGCGTTCCACCGCGAGGTCGCGCAGGCTTGCAAAGCGCAAAAGCTGCGGGCGCCGGCGCGCAACACCGTGGCTCTGCGGATCGCCGGCCTCGATCCGCTCAAGGCCACTCGCCGCCGGGAAGGTCAGGATGCGTCCCGCAGCCTGCAAGGTGTCGGTGGTGAGCCTCCCGCCGTGACCGCGCCACTGGAACAAGTGCAGATTGATCACACGGTCATCGACCTGATCGTGGTGGACGAGCGCGACCGGCAACCGATTGGCCGTCCGTATCTGACCATCGCCATCGACGTGTTTACCCGCTGCGTGCTCGGCATGGTCGTCACGCTGGAAGCGCCGTCATCTGTTTCGGTCGGCCTGTGCCTTGTGCATGTCGCCTGCGACAAGCGTCCCTGGCTGGAGGGTCTGAACATAGAAATGGAGTGGCCGATGAGCGGCAAGCCCAGGCTGCTCTACCTGGACAACGCGGCCGAGTTCAAGAGCGAAGCGCTACGCCGAGGCTGCGAGCAGCATGGCATCCGGCTTGACTATCGCCCGCTCGGGCAGCCGCACTACGGCGGCATCGTGGAACGGATCATCGGCACGGCGATGCAGATGATCCACGACGAATTGCCAGGGACGACCTTCTCCAACCCTGACCAGCGCGGCGACTACGATTCCGAAAACAAGGCCGCCCTGACGCTGCGTGAGCTGGAGCGCTGGCTCACATTGGCGGTCGGCACCTACCACGGCTCCGTGCACAACGGCCTGCTCCAGCCGCCGGCAGCGCGCTGGGCCGAAGCTATCGCGCGGACCGGCGTGCCAACCGTCATCACTCGCACCACGGCTTTTCTGGTCGATTTTCTGCCCATCATCCGCCGCACGCTGACCCGCACCGGCTTCGTCATCGACCACATCCATTACTACGCCGATGCGCTCAAGCCGTGGATAGCTCGGCGCGACCGCTTGCCTGCGTTCCTGATCCGGCGCGACCCGCGCGACATCAGCCGCATTTGGGTGCTGGAGCCGGAGGGGCAGCACTATCTGGAAATTCCATACCGCACCTTGTCGCACCCGGCTGTCACCCTCTGGGAACAACGACAGGCGCTGGCGAAATTGCGGCAGCAAGGGCGCGAACAGGTGGATGAGTCGGCGCTGTTTCGCATGATCGGCCAGATGCGCGAAATCGTGTCCACCGCGCAGAAAGCTACGCGCAAGGCGCGGCGCGACGCGGATCGACGCCAGCATCTCAAGGCAACGGCAGTTCTTTTCAAAACCACGCCACCACCGGACGCGGACATGGCTGACCCGCAGGCAGACAACCAGCCACCTGCCAAACCGTTCGACCAGATTGAGGAGTGGTAGCCGTGGAAGAATATCCCATCATCGACTTGTCCCACCTGATGCCGGTGGCCCAGGGCTTGGCCCGTCTTCCGGCGGACGAACGCATCCATCGCCTTCGCGCTGACCGCTGGATCGGCTATCCGCGAGCAGTCGAGGCGCTGAATCGGCTGGAAGCCCTGTATGCGTGGCCGAACAAACAACGCATGCCCAACCTGCTGTTGGTCGGTCCAACCAACAACGGCAAGTCGATGATCGTCGAGAAATTCCGCCGCACCCACCCGGCCAGCTCCGACGCCGACCAGGAGCACATTCCGGTACTGGTCGTGCAGATGCCATCCGAACCGTCGGTAATCCGCTTCTACGTCGCGCTACTTGCCGCGATGGGCGCGCCATTGCGCCCGCGCCCACGGCTGCCGGAAATGGAGCAATTGGCGCTGGCACTGCTACGCAAGGTCGGCGTGCGCATGCTGGTGATCGACGAATTGCACAACGTCCTGGCCGGCAACAGCGTCAACCGCCGGGAATTCCTCAACCTGCTGCGTTTCCTCGGCAACGAGCTGCGCATCCCGCTGGTCGGGGTCGGCACACGCGATGCCTACTTGGCGATCCGCTCGGACGACCAGTTGGAAAACCGCTTCGAGCCGATGATGCTGCCGGTGTGGGAGGCCAACGACGATTGCTGCTCACTGCTGGCCAGCTTCGCGGCTTCGCTCCCGCTGCGGCGACCCTCGTCGATTGCCACGCTGGATATGGCCCGCTACCTGCTCACGCGCAGCGAGGGCACCATCGGCGAGCTGGCGCACCTGTTGATGGCGGCGGCCGTCGCTGCCGTGGAGAGCGGTGAGGAAGCGATCAACCATCGCACGCTCAGCATGGCCGATTACACCGGTCCCAGCGAGCGGCGGCGGCAATTCGAGCGGGAACTGATGTGAAGCCAGCGCCACACTGGCCACTGCATCCGGCTCCCAGGGAAGGCGAAGCCTTGTCTTCGTGGCTCAACCGCGTGGCCCTTTGCTATCACATGGAGGTGTCCGAGCTGCTGGAGCACGATCTTGGTCACGGCCAGGTTGATGACCTGGACACCGCGCCACCACTGGCGCTGCTGGCGATGCTCTCCCAGCGGAGCGGCATCGAGCCGGACCGGCTGCGTTGCATGAGTTTCGCCGGCTGGGTGCCTTGGCTACTGGACAGCCTTGATGATCAGATTCCAGACGCATTGGAAACCTATGCGTTCCAGCTCTCGGTGCTGCTGCCGAAACTCCGCCGTAGGACGCGATCCATCACGAGCTGGCGTGCCTGGCTGCCCAGCCAGCCGATACATCGCGCCTGCCCGCTCTGTCTGAACGACCCGGCAAACCAAGCCGTACTGCTTGCATGGAAGCTGCCCCTGATGCTGAGCTGCCCGCTGCATGGCTGCTGGCTGGAATCCTATTGGGGCGTGCCTGGGCGGTTTCTCGGCTGGGAGAACGCCGACACTGCGCCGCGCACCGCCAGCGACGCGATTGCGGTGATGGACCGGCGCACCTGGCAGGCACTGACGACCGGCCATGTGGAGCTGCCGCGCCGACGCATCCACGCTGGATTGTGGTTTCGGCTACTACGCACGCTGCTCGATGAGCTGAACACCCCGCTTTCGACGTGCGGAACCTGCGCGGGGTATCTCCGCCAAGTCTGGGAAGGCTGCGGGCATCCGCTGCGTGCTGGGCAAAGTCTGTGGCGACCGTATGAAACCCTGAACCCGGCAGTACGGTTGCAGATGCTGGAGGCGGCGGCAACGGCAATCAGCTTGATTGAGATGAGGGATATAAGCCCGCCGGGCGAGCATGCAAAGCTGTTCTGGTCCGAACCCCAAACCGGTTTCACCAGTGGCCTGTCGGCGAAAACGCCGAAGCCCGAACCCGTCGATCACTGGCAACGGGCAGTCCAGGCCATCGATGAGGCCATCATTGAAGCGCGGCACGACCCCGAGACGGCACGCTCGCTGTTCGCGTTGGCTTCCTATGGTCGGCGCGACCCCGCTTCCCTGGAACAGTTGCGCGCCACCTTCGCAAAGGAAGGCATCCCCCCGGAATTCCTGTCACATTACGTGCCTGATGGACCCTTTGCATGTCTTAGACAGAATGACGGGTTAAGTGACAAATTTTGACGACCAGAACTTTCCGGTGCACACTGTCACATAATCGAACGTATACGTGACGGGTGAAAAGGTGCTGATCGGCTACATGCGGGTATCGAAGGCGGACGGATCCCAGTCCACCAATTTGCAACGCGATGCGCTCATCGCCGCTGGTGTGAGCCTTGCGCACCTTTACGAGGATCTGGCCTCGGGCAGGCGCGATGATCGCCCAGGGTTGGCTGCTTGCCTGAAGGCGCTTCGTGAAGGGGACACGCTGATCGTGTGGAAGCTCGATCGGCTTGGCCGTGATCTGCGCCACCTGATCAACACCGTGCACGACCTAACTGCGCGTAGCGTGGGCCTGAAGGTCCTGACCGGTCACGGTGCGGCGGTCGACACGACGACTGCCGCCGGCAAGCTTGTGTTCGGTATTTTTGCCGCGCTGGCCGAGTTCGAGCGTGAGTTGATTTCCGAGCGGCCAAGGGCGCCAGCGAACAGTCGCTGGACTTATCTCGGCGCGCGCTCGCGGCAGGAAAGGGGGGCGCCCCTTCAAGATGACCGCCGCCAAGCTACGCCTGGCGATGGCCAGCATGGGGCAACCGGAAACCAAGGTGGGCGATCTCTGCGAAGAACTCGGGATTACCCGGCAGACGCTCTACCGGCACGTGTCGCCCAAGGGCGAACTGCGGCCAGACGGCGTAAAGCTGCTCTCCCTCGGTTCAGCCGCATAAATGGAGGCGACCTGGAACGGGGCGCTGTTCAGTGCGGCAACGATCCGATTACCGGTGTCGACCCAGAGCAGCCGTAGAGCTTTTGGGAAAGCTGTCGTTCAACGTTTGACATGAGGGGCGGCCAAGGGCGCCAGCCCTTGGACGTCCCCCTCGATGGAAGGGTTAGGCATCACTGCGTGTTCGCTCGAATGCCTGGCGTGTTTGAACCATGTACACGGCTGGACCATCTGGGGTGGTTACGGTACCTTGCCTCTCAAACCCCGCTTTCTCGTAGCATCGGATCGCTCGCAAGTTGCTCGGCGACGGGTCCGTTTGGATCTTGGTGACCTCGGGATCATTGAACAGCAACTCAACCAGAGCTCGAACCAGCTTGGTTCCCAAGCCTTTGCCCAGTTGTGATGCATTCGCCAGTGACTGGTCTATTCCGCGTACTCCTGGATCGGTTTCTTCTTCCCACCATCCGTCCCCGCTTCCAAGAGCAACGTACGACTGGGCATACCCAATCGGCTCTCCATTCAGCATTGCAATGTATGGAGTGACGGACTCTTGCGCTAAAACGCTTGGCAAGTACTGTTCCTGTACGTCAGCAAGTGTCGGGCGTGCTTCTTCTCCGCCCCACCACTCGACGATATGAGATCGATTTAGCCACTCATAGAGCATCGCAAGGTCATGCTCAGTCATGAGGCGCAGTGTGACGAGAGCATGAAAAACCTCGGGGCAGCCATCGAATGATGCCATCTACAGGGGTTAAAATAACCACCATCATTTCATAACAATACCTGCTGACTATGAAGATCTACGTCATCAAAATAGCAGTTCATGGAGTCAGTCCGATGGTCTGGCGTCGGCTGAGAATTGCTGCCGACACGTCACTGGCCGCGCTTCACTTCATTTTCCAGATAGTGCAGGGCTGGGGGGACGACCATCTCCATCAATTTCACATTTATGGCAAAGATTACGGTATCTCCTACGAAGGAGGCATCGGTTTTGTCGATAATCCGTTCCGGGTCGTGATTGATGATTTTGCTTTTGATGCTGGCGATCGCTTTACCTATGAATACAATTTCTTTGAGCACTGGCTTCATGACATTCGTGTTGAGGCCATTTATGAAAACTCTACGCTGAAAGCGCCGTTTTGTATAAGCGGCCATGGTATGCCCGGAGCCACAGCTGCGGATGAGTTCGATAAAACCCTGGCGTTTCTTGAAGCTATCGTTAATGCGGATGATGAAACAACGGTCGGCGAGATCCGCCCTTTTGCTGACGACCTGGATGCTGTCAGGTTCAACCGCCACAAAATCAACCGGCAACTGAGCAGGCTCGACCTTGCATCTCCGGTACTGGAGCCTGAAGTTATCTGGCTGGGCCGTCGTCGCTGACTGATGTCTATAAAGGTATACGTTTTCAGCATGCCTCTCAGATCCCCGAAAAAATGTCTATAAACCTCCCTAAATCAGTGTTTATGGATTATTCTTTAAATCTCTATGATGTTTAAAGACCTTCCGGAGGTTTTGCGTGCAATATGCCTACATCAGGGTAAGCTCGGCCGATCAGAATACGGCCCGTCAGGAAGAGGCATTGTCAAAGGCGGGTTTTCAGCCTGATAAAATTTGTGTTGAGCATGCCAGCGCGAAGGACACAAACCGCCCGGGGTTACAGGAACTCCTGGGGCAATTACGCCCTGGTGATACGCTTCTGGTTCATTCCATCGATCGCCTTTGCCGGAATATGTCGGATATGTGCGCTGTCACCACCCGGCTTCGTGACCAGGGCGTTACCCTTATTTTTCTGAAAGAGCAGCTGACGTTCAGCGCCGGCACAAACAATCCGATGCAGGAACTGCAGCTGCACATGATGTCGGCATTCAGCCAGTTTGAACGAGCCTTACTGAAGGAAAGGCAGGCCGACGGCATCGCCGCGAAAAAAGCACGGGGTGAAAAAACAGGGCGCCCCGGCGCCGATATCAAAAAGATCCAGGAAATTGACGCACTCAGAAGCAGAGGGGTCAGGCTCAGGATCGCCTGCGACCATGCGGGCCTTGGCGTTTCCACATATTATAAGCTTCGTCACCAGATGAACAACCAGTAGCCGGGAGATAGTCATCCACCACAGCAGGAGGCAATGATGCAACTGACGCTCCAGATAGTCATCACCGATGAATCAGGCTCCAGTCGAACGGAGGAACTGATGACAATCCAGAAATCAGGGGAGACCCGGAACGACATCGGATTATCGGTGTCAGAATCCAAGCTGTTGCTGAATACGGTCCAGCAGTCGGTGGTCCAGCTGCAGGCAGACGAATATACTCAACACCATATCCGGTGCCCTCACTGCCTTGCTGCGCGCAGAATCAAAGGCAAACAGAAAATACGGTACCGGACGCTGTTTGGCGTTATTCCGGTATCCGGGCTTCGGGTGTACCGGTGCCGTTGTGAAGAGAGTGATACAAAGACAGTCAGTTTGCTCAGCGACTGGGCCGGCGATTATTCTCACCCGGCACTGAAATATATTGAAACCCGCTGGGCCTCGATGATCTCCTATGAAATGACGACTCGTCTGCTGAAAGATATTCTGCCGGTGGGCCACAGCCTGAATGCCTCAACGGTGAGGAATCATTTATGCCAGGTGGCGCAGCGTCTTGACGCTGAGGCTGAAGCTCATTCAGGTTTTCTTTCCGGCTGCCCCCGCGACTGGGGGAACCTGCCCAGGCCAGGAAAACCGCTTGTGGTGGGTATAGATGGTGGTTATGTTCGCGATCGGGATGACAAAAAGCGTAATTTTGAAATTATTGCCGGGAAGTCTTTTTCCGTTGGTGCGCCTGCTGACACCCGCCGCTTCGGTTTTGTTCAGAAGGATGACTGTCATCCGGAACGCAGGCTCATGACCCACCTTTCAGCGCAGGGAATGCAGGCCAACCAGCAGATATTTTTTCTGTCCGACGGCGCGGATAATCTCAGGGACCTCCAGTTCGGTATGTACCCTGAGTCAACGCATGTGCTGGACTGGTTTCATATCACCATGAGGCTGAAGGTGCTCATGCAATATGCCCGGGGACTGCTGGTATCAGATCCAGAGGCGGGGAGTAAAGTTCTGGCACTGCTGGAAAGCATTAAACGATATCTCTGGCATGGCAATGTTGTCGCTGCGCTGGAACATATTGATAATTGCGTTATGTATTGCGATGACCCTGAACTCAGCTATCCTAGCCTGAAATCCCTGCAAAAACATCTGGATGAAATGTATACCTACATCCGGAATAATAAGATGATGATCCCAAACTACGGCGAAATGCGTCGGTACGGAGAGCCGGTATCAACCGCGTTTGTGGAATCCACGATCAATGAAGTGATCGCCAGACGAATGGCCAAAAAGCAGCAGATGCAGTGGAGCAGAAAAGGGGCTCATTATTTGTTACAGACCCGGACCGCCGTTTTGAATAACGAACTGCAGGATAAATTTGTCTGCTGGTATCCGGGTTTTCAAAGTGACGGGAAGGGACCAGCGATGGCAGCATAGCTCACGCTGCCCCAATATTTTTTATGCTCTCGGTCGTATGGAAGCTGGACCGCCTCGGTCGTGATCTTCGTCATCTCATTAATACAGTGCACGACCTGACCGCGAGGGGGACCGGTCTGAAAGTGCTGACCGGTCACGGGGCGACTATCGACACAACAACGGCCGCTGGCAAGCTTGTCTTCGGTATCTTTGCCGCACTGGCGGAGTTTGAGCGCGAACTGATTGCTGAAAGAACGACTGCAGGTCTGGCATCAGCAAGAGCCCGTGGGCGGAACGGCGGCCGACCTTATAAAATGACGCCAGTCAAACTGCGACTGGCAATGGCATCAATGGGACAATCAGAAACAAAGGTCAGTACGCTATGCCAGGAACTTGGGATAACCCGGCAAACTTTGTACAGGCATATTTCCCCTGTTGGTCAACTGCGGGCGGACGGGATCAAGCTGCTCAACCGTGGATAATTTGAACGGACGGAAAAATCTGGGGTTCCGGCGTAGTACCCCTATCACCTCCACATTTTTGCAACAGTGCCTTATAAATGGCAGCCTTATGTTTACTTGCCAAGATGGGCTACCATATGATGTTTTATACTGAGCAATATTAATATTATCTTTAATGGAAAAATTAAGCCCACTAAGTGACCCACTGCTATATGGCTCTATTGTGAAGACGCCTGAGGGTAAAAATTTATACATGGTTGTCCCTATGTCTATTATTGCAAGGTTGACAATATTATTCGTTTTATAAATTTGAGCGTTTAAAATCACACATCAAAGCAATTAGTCAGGATAAACAACAATACCCAGTGCTTCGAGAATCAGTTCTTGCTGCCAGGCTGCAATTTTGATACCTGATGTATCGACTTTGCGGGGATCTAAACCGTCGAGTTCGGCGTGGCATAAATTGGCACCCTGTAGGCTAAATTGCCCCCAGACATCTTCGGAAAAAACACCTCGACTTAAGTCTGACTCTTTCAGTGATGCACCCGCTAGGTTCGTTCCTATCCAGCGATTTTCAAACAACTCACATTTTTCTAAACAAACCCTCTCCATATTGGCATAGGAAAGATTACATCCAGAAATAAATGCTGAGCAAAAGTACATACGATTACTCACTTGATGGGCAAAGTTTGTTCGGGAAAAGTTGGCACCTTTTAAATCACACGCACGGAACTCTATACCGTAGCAATTGGCATTACTGAAGTTTGCCATCGCAAGTTGGCATTGTTGGAAACTTGCATCACGAAGATCTGCGACATCAAAGTGGCAGCCTTCGATATCACCCTGTTCAATGAACTTGCAGTTGACGAATGTCGTATCACGCAAGTTAGCACGTCGAAAGTCGCTGCGAATGAATGTGCAAGCGGTGAAGGTGAGATCACTTAAGTCTTTATGTGAAAAGTTGTGGTGCCGATATGTATGATTGTAGGTTTCCATGAGTACTCCTTGTTGAAAGGAGGGCTAGACTACCATTATACATATGCCAAGACATTAAAATAAAAGCCTGTTACATCAACACATTACAACCCCTCAATTTACCTGTTTTAAGTGGTCAAATTGGCGCGTAGAGCGCCTATCGCTCTTGCATTGGCACGCGGCCCTGTTGAAAAAAGTTATTCGCTTTAGATAGGGTTAGGAGAGCCGTGCTTCGCCGGTAAAAAATCGGACTATCCGACGCAGGGCGGACTCATCGGCGGAGAAGCAAACTTTGACTATATCTCCCTACACTTGGAAGAGGGCTAGACTGGCCCCATAGATCACCAGACACTTCGACTCTCTTAAAATAAGAGGTAGTCTTGGAACTATGTTTAATACCAGTCAGAACGATAAGATGGTTGAAGTGTTATCAGGACCTGAGCGGCGTCGGCGTCGTACACCGCAGGAAAAAATTGCCATTATTCAGCAGACTATGGAGCCCGGTATGACCGTGTCTCATGTCGCGCGCCTGCATGGCATCAATGCAAACCAGATATTCAAATGGCGCAAGCAATATTAAGACGGTTCACTGACGGCTGTTGCATCGGGCGAGGAAGTGGTGCCGGCCTCCGAACTCGCTGCCGCCAATAAGCAAATTCGCGAACTCCAGCGCCTTCTGGGCAAAAAGACGATGGAAGCCGAGATACTCAAAGAGGCCGTGGAGTTCGGCCGGGCAAAAAAATGGATTGCGCATGCGCCCTCGTTGCCTGGGAACGACGAATAAGCGACGTTTGCAGAAGTCTTGGCGTGTCGCGTGCGCAGTTGAGCATTCGGGTTCACCGGCCATCTGACTGGGCTCCGTTTGGGAAACGGACAATATTGTACGTTAAGATGATTTTTTGTACGGTCATGGCCCGATCAAAGACCGAGCCGAATGGGTTATTTCTCACCGAAGATAATTTTTTCGAGATCCTGCAAGTCCTGCTGTGATTGTTCGTTAAGGTTGGCTTCTGCTTTGTCGTACCAGCTAAGTAGATTCTGACCAAGTGGTGTCAAAACCGAGCCTCCACCTTTGCTGCCGCCTGTTGACGTGATGACCACGGGCTTACCTATCCCTTTGTTTAACGTATCAATCAGGAGCCAAGCCCTTTTGTAGGGTATACCCAGATCTTTTGCGGCGGCTGACAGGGAGTGAAACCCATCTATAGCGCGCAATAGATCAATTTTACCCGGCCCCAGCGAGATGTTGTCATTAATGTAAATTCGGGGTCTGACCAAAATAAAATCAGATATAAGCGCTTTTTTATTCATCCTGATACCTTTCTCGAAATTATTTTTGCCGGGTGTGTTTGAACGTTTTGATGGCGGAGATAAGAAGGATCACCCCAAGTAAAGTCATAAGTACCTTAACCGGGAACAGGCCGACCAGAAGTCCGCCAATTGCCGCACCAATCACAGATCCGATGACCATCCATACAAACAGTGGCCTTTCTTTCTTCAGAATCTGGAAAGCATCTGCATTTGTATAACGGGAAAAACCAACAATCATTGTGGGCAGGCTAATCATCAATGACAGGCTTCCGGCCAGTTTGATGTCAACCCCGAACAGGATAACGATTGTGGGGATCAGAAGCTCACCGCCAGCCACACCGAGCAATGCTGCAACTATCCCGATAAAGAACCCTGAAATCACACCTGCAATAATGGTGGCAATACCGGGTTGAAATAACCCGCCGGAAATACTGTGTAGTGGTAGCCATGCTTCTGAGAACATGACGAACGACAGTAAAACAAGGAGGATCAGAATGATTCTGTCCAGCCAGATTCTGGACATCTTAATGGCGCGGCCTGCGGCCCACCATGCCCCAATAAGACTTCCCGCCAGTAAATTCATGACAATATCAAGATGCTCTACCAACTGATCGGGGGCTATCGATTTTGTGCGGAAAATTAGAGCGATAGCGACAACAGCGAGGCTCATTGCTTTGTTAAAGATGACGGCTTCCAGGGTGGGTATTTTGAAACTACCGATCAGGACGGGAAGGCGAAACTCAGCCCCACCGAGCCCAATCAGCCCTCCTAAAGCCCCAATTACCGCGCCTGAGAAAAAACCTTTTCCATTCCTTTTTGAAACTGATGACATGCATTCCTCTCTGATTCGTTATGTCATTTTTGACATAACGACGAGCATAGCATTTCAGATGATAAGTTTGATAGTACGTTGTATAGGCGGGAATTGATCCAGGTTAAAGCTGATTCAATCAGTACCGGTGATTTTATTAAGCGCCTGTATCCGACAAACCTGAGAAGAACTGTAGCCGGTTGCTTCTGCTGTCTCCCGTATACTGAGTTTCTTAACCTGTCGGTAGTACAACACCTTCTGGTGTCGTTCCTGGTCTGCCTGTTTGCCCCGGTATTTCCCCAGAGAATGAGCACGCTTAATTCCCTGCTGCTGTCGCTGGCGACGACTCAGCCAGTCCTTGTGCGACATTGCAGCCATCAGATCAATCAACATATTGTTGATGGCAGTAATGACAGCGCGGGTTATCGGGTCAGCCTGTGAAGGATCTTTCTCTGACAGCGCCTGCCATGAGGTGGGAACATCCAGACTGACAATCCGCAACTCGTGTTGTTCTATCTGCTTTTTCAGCGTCATCCAGTCACTGTTGCTGAGACGGGTCAGGCGGTCTATCTGCTCGACCAGCAAAATATCATTACGGTGACTGTCCATCAGTAAGCGGCCCAGCTCCGGACGGTCAAGTTTTGTACCGCTGATGTTCTCCCGATAGTAGCTGGCGATTTTATGCCCCCGCTCCTGGACGAACTGCTCCAGCATCTCTTTTGCCCGATCGGCGAACTGATCTTCCGTCGATGCCCTTAAATAAGCTCTGATGAACATTTTTTCACCACGTTATCGCATTTAGGTTATTGCATTAATTCTATCGCATATAGGTTATGTCATTCATCGTGTGCCGTCACGTTTTGAGTATGGCGTCGGGGTGTACCCTTATGCGATATCTGGTTTTGTTAAAAATACCGTACTGAATAATTTACGAGGAAAACTATATGGCAAGGAGGCAGATTCTTTCTCTGTCGGAAAGAGAATCATTACTGGCATTACCGGACGATGAGTTAACGCTGACCCGAATGGCCTATTTCAGTGAGCAGGATCTGGCATTTATTAATGCTCATCGTAAACCGGCCAGCCGGTTTGGTTTCGCCGTCCTTCTTTGCTATCTGAAAAATATCGGGTTTGCTCCGGATAAAAAATCGTCTCCACCGGCAGAATTGCTCAGAGTCATCGGCAACCGCCTTAAACTTTCAGCAGAACTCTGGCAGGAATATATTTCCGGCCGTGATACCACCCGGCGCGAGCACCTGGGGGAACTGTATCGGTATCTGGAACTGAAAGCCTTTAATGGGGCACTTCAGAAAGAATGCATCCAGCATCTGCTCCCTCTGTCTACCAGGACCGATCGGGGCATACTTATCGCCGAGGAATTACTGAAGCGTCTGCATCAACAGCGAATTATTATTCCTGGTATTGATGTTGTGGAACGTACCTGTGCTGAAGCAATGACACTGGGTGATAAAGCGGTTTACACCACGTTGAATGCGCATCTTGGTATCACGCATAAATCAGCGCTTGATGCGCTACTGGTGACAACTGAAAAACAAATCTCCCGTTTGACGTGGTTGCTTCAGCCTCCGGGAAAGATCAATGGAAAGAATGTCCTGCAACATATCGACCGCCTTAACGCCATTGAAGCACTGGCGCTACCGGAAGGCGTGGATAAAACAGTTCATCAGAACCGGCTGCTGAAACTGGCGCGGGAAGGCCGCAAAATGAGCAGCCGGGATTTAGCTGATTTTTCCCCTGCTCGTCGATACGCAACGATGGTCTGTGTACTGACTGAGGCCAGAGCCACAATCATTGATGAAATTATAGAACTGCATGAACGCATACTGGGCAGTATGTTCAGCCGGGCAAAACGTCAGCAGGCCGAACGCCTTCAGAAAACGGGCAAGCTGATACAGCAGAAATTACGGCAGTATGTTTCCGTTGGACAGGCTATCTTGGATGCACGCAACGCAGGCGAAGATCCTCTGTCTGCTGTTGAACAGATATTACCGTGGGAAGATTTTGCCGCCAGCTTGGAGGAAACCCGGCTCCTTGCACGTAAGGATAATTTCGAACCGCTTCATCTTATTACCGAAAAATTCAGCACGCTGCGCAAATATTCGTCCCGGTTGTTATCGGCCCTGCAACTGAGGGCCACTCCGGCCGCCTTATCTCTTAATGATGCCCTCGATACTATCCGTGAAATGTATCGTAAGCAGCTAAGAAAGGTTCCCTCATCAGCGTCACTGGATTTCATCCCTGAGAGCTGGAAAAAGATGGTGATCACCCCCTCAGGTATTGACCGGCAATACTATGAAATTTGCGCAATGAACGAGCTGAAGGGGGCGCTGCGGGCCGGTGATATCTGGATCCGGGGTTCCCGGCGCTACAAAAACTTCGATGACTATCTTATGCCAGGAGATAATTTCGAAAAGTTATTAAATAATAATCAGTTAAATATACCTGTCGAAACAGATTGCGAAGCTTACCTTAAGGCAAGGCTGACGCTGCTGGCCTCCCGCCTGGAGGAAGTTAACGCAATGGCCGTTACCGGGGATCTTCCCGATGTGGATATTTCAGATAAAGGTCTAAAGATCACCCCGCTGGATAACAGCGTTCCTTCCACAATATCACCACTGGCCGACCTGATTTACAACATGTTGCCACACCCAAAAATTACAGAAATACTGGATGAAGTTGAGAGATGGACAGCCTTCTCGCGACATTTTACCCATCTGAAGAACCCGCTTACCCGCCCGCAGGATAACCGTTTGCTGCTTACCACCATCCTGGCGGACGGCATCAATCTGGGGCTGACCAAAATGGCAGAGTCCTGTCCGGGAACCACGCGGGCTTCGCTGGAAAACATGCAGGCATGGTATATCCGCGATGAAACGTACTCTGCTGCACTGGCTGAACTGGTTAATGCCCAGAAGTCACGTCCGCTGGCGGCATTATGGGGAGACGGTTCAACCTCATCTTCTGACGGTCAGAATTTTCGGGTTGGCAGCCATGGCCGCTATGCCGGTCAGGTCAACCTGAAGTACGGTCAGGAGCCGGGGGTGCAGTTTTATACGCACATTTCTGACCAATACAGTCCGTTTTACACCAAAGTGATCAGCCGTGTTCGTGATTCCACCCACGTACTTGATGGCCTGCTGTATCACGAAAGTGATCTTGAAATCACGGAACATTACACCGATACGGCAGGTTTCACGGAGCATGTTTTTGCGCTGATGCATCTGCTGGGGTTCGCTTTTGCACCCAGGATCCGGGATCTTCATGACAAGCGGTTGTTTATTCAGGGGAAGGCTGATAAATATCCGGCTCTACAGTCAATTATTTCCACAACTCAACTGAATATCAAAGAGATAGAAACCCACTGGAATGAAATTCTGAGGCTGGCGACCTCAATAAAGCAGGGAACTGTGACCGCTTCTCTGATGCTGAAAAAGCTGGCCAGTTATCCGAAACAGAATGGGCTTGCCAAGGCACTGAGGGAAATCGGCCGCATTGAGCGAACACTGTTTATGCTGGACTGGTTTCGCGATCCTTCACTGCGTCGCAGAGTTCAGGCAGGTCTGAACAAAGGGGAAGCCCGGAATGCCCTTGCCAGAGCCGTTTTCATGCATCGTCTGGGCGAAATAAGGGATCGAGGTCTGGAAAACCAGAGTTACCGGGCCAGTGGACTGACGCTGATCACCGCCGCGATCACATTGTGGAATACCGTATATATAGAGAACGCCGTTAACCTGCTGAAGAGGAAGGGGCTACATCTCAATGAGCAATTGCTGTCACACTTGTCTCCGTTGGGCTGGGAGCACATTAATCTGACGGGAGATTATATCTGGAGAAACAATAAAAAACTGGCAGAAGGGAAGTATCGACCTTTGCGGCCGGTTGATATCAGCCAGTACAAAAAACAACCTTAACGTACAATATTTGCCGTTTCCCAAACGGAGCCCAATCAGATCCCCGAAAAATAGTCCTTCAGTGGGACGAAATGATCCGGACCGCTGGCTCCCTGAAGCTGGGCAAAGTACAGGTTTCAGTGCTGGTCCGTTCATTGCTGAAAAGTGAACGTCCTTCCGGACTGACTCAGGCAATCATTGAAGTGGGGCGCATCAACAAAACGCTGTATCTGCTTAATTATATTGATGATGAAGATTACCGCCGGCGCATTCTGACCCAGCTTAATCGGGGAGAAAGTCGCCATGCCGTTGCCAGAGCCATCTGTCACGGTCAAAAAGGTGAGATAAGAAAACGATATACCGACGGTCAGGAAGATCAACTGGGCACACTGGGGCTGGTCACTAACGCCGTCGTGTTATGGAACACTATTTATATGCAGGCAGCCCTGGATCATCTCCGGGCGCAGGGTGAAACACTGAATGATGAAGATATCGCACGCCTCTCCCCGCTTTGCCACGGACATATCAATATGCTCGGCCATTATTCCTTCACGCTGGCAGAACTGGTGACCAAAGGACATCTGAGACCATTAAAAGAGGCGTCAGAGGCAGAAAACGTTGCTTAACGTGAGTTTTCGTTCCACTGAGCGTCAGACCCCAAATACGGGAACAGCTGAAACTTGTATTGCCCCTCTTAAGGTCAAGTCTCTTTCCCATTGCTTCATGGCTCTTGGCTTTCCGTCCCATTTGAAAACCTGATGCTCATTCTTTATGACACCAGTTTCTAGGCCGATAATTGCGTCGGGGATCTTAAATGTTGATGCTGGAAGATATTCCTTTGATGCACGAGCTAAGTCATTGGTAGCGCAGGATTTACTGCTACTTTTACAAAGCACGAAGACACCATTGACGGCTTCGGCAGAGAACTCTTTGTTCCAAGACGTATTTTCTGTAATTGAACCAGCTAATGCCGTACTCGAAAGACACGCGATAATTACATATGCGGCAAATGTTTTCATGGCACCTTCTTGGTGGCTAACGTTTGACATGAGGGGCGGCCAAGGGCGCCAGCCCTTGGACGTCCCCCTCGATGGAAGGGTTAGGCATCACTGCGTGTTCGCTCGAATGCCTGGCGTGTTTGAACCATGTACACGGCTGGACCATCTGGGGTGGTTACGGTACCTTGCCTCTCAAACCCCGCTTTCTCGTAGCATCGGATCGCTCGCAAGTTGCTCGGCGACGGGTCCGTTTGGATCTTGGTGACCTCGGGATCATTGAACAGCAACTCAACCAGAGCTCGAACCAGCTTGGTTCCCAAGCCTTTGCCCAGTTGTGATGCATTCGCCAGTGACTGGTCTATTCCGCGTACTCCTGGATCGGTTTCTTCTTCCCACCATCCGTCCCCGCTTCCAAGAGCAACGTACGACTGGGCATACCCAATCGGCTCTCCATTCAGCATTGCAATGTATGGAGTGACGGACTCTTGCGCTAAAACGCTTGGCAAGTACTGTTCCTGTACGTCAGCAAGTGTCGGGCGTGCTTCTTCTCCGCCCCACCACTCGACGATATGAGATCGATTTAGCCACTCATAGAGCATCGCAAGGTCATGCTCAGTCATGAGGCGCAGTGTGACGGAATCGTTGCTGTTGGTCACGATGCTGTACTTTGTGATGCCTAACGCCTGAGTTGAGGGGCTTTTGCGGAGTAGGCGCAGCCTGCGTAGCAAAAGTCCCGCTCCAACGATTTGTTATGCCGCATCTGCTACTCGGCGACTGAGCGATTTTTGTGTGCTTTGACAACGTTCGCTGTGTGCTGGAGCAAGTCTAGACCGCCCGGTAGACCGTGCCCGGGAATGACGACCTCTGCTTCCGGGTAGTGTTTTTGAATCCGCTCAACGGAGGTGGGCCATTCAGCCAGATCGGCATCGGCCACGTTCCCCGCAGACGTGCTTGACAACTCATGAACGGCACAACCACCGTATAGCACGTTCGCTGACGGGACGTATACAACCAGATTGTCGGTCGAATGCGCAGCACCAGGATAGAAGAGCTCTACTGGACCGAAGCGCACTGCGTCCCCGCTCGATGAGAGTCCTTCTAGAGAATGCGTGGGAATCTCGTTCCCCTCTGCCTCGGCTAGCCGGCGTGTCGACGGTGATGCGTACGTTGCCACCCCAGCCGCCCGAAGGACATCAACGCCGCCGACGCGGTCGTCATGAAAGTGCGTGGAGACTGCACGCGTTACGGGAAGTCCAATTTGCTTTTCAATCTCCGCGAGAAGTGCCGCTGTGTTTTTCGCACCCCACGCTGTATCAATCAAAAGCAACTCATCACCATCACGGACAATGAGACCATTGGACGGGTAGACCGCGCCATCAAACGACTGCGTTGCGATATGCGACCAAACACCATCGGCAATCTGGTAAAGTCGGACCTCTCCGACCGGAATTTCGTTGACTGTCGGATACTCACCACTCGGCTCCCCGGAATGGGCTAACGGACTTGCGACAGCCATGACAGACGCGGTCATGTAGACCAATAAACTACTAATAACTTTTAACATCAAGACTCCATAGGGGTGGGTGCGGCATAACTTTGTTTTAGGGCGACTGCCCTGCTGCGTAACATCGTTGCTGCTCCATAACATCAAACATCGACCCACGGCGTAACGCGCTTGCTGCTTGGATGCCCGAGGCATAGACTGTACAAAAAAACAGTCATAACAAGCCATGAAAACCGCCACTGCGCCGTTACCACCGCTGCGTTCGGTCAAGGTTCTGGACCAGTTGCGTGAGCGCATACGCTACTTGCATTACAGCTTACGAACCGAACAGGCTTATGTCAACTGGGTTCGTGCCTTCATCCGTTTCCACGGTGTGCGTCACCCGGCAACCTTGGGCAGCAGCGAAGTCGAGGCATTTCTGTCCTGGCTGGCGAACGAGCGCAAGGTTTCGGTCTCCACGCATCGTCAGGCATTGGCGGCCTTGCTGTTCTTCTACGGCAAGGTGCTGTGCACGGATCTGCCCTGGCTTCAGGAGATCGGAAGACCTCGGCCGTCGCGGCGCTTGCCGGTGGTGCTGACCCCGGATGAAGTGGTTCGCATCCTCGGTTTTCTGGAAGGCGAGCATCGTTTGTTCGCCCAGCTTCTGTATGGAACGGGCATGCGGATCAGTGAGGGTTTGCAACTGCGGGTCAAGGATCTGGATTTCGATCACGGCACGATCATCGTGCGGGAGGGCAAGGGCTCCAAGGATCGGGCCTTGATGTTACCCGAGAGCTTGGCACCCAGCCTGCGCGAGCAGCTGTCGCGTGCACGGGCATGGTGGCTGAAGGACCAGGCCGAGGGCCGCAGCGGCGTTGCGCTTCCCGACGCCCTTGAGCGGAAGTATCCGCGCGCCGGGCATTCCTGGCCGTGGTTCTGGGTTTTTGCGCAGCACACGCATTCGACCGATCCACGGAGCGGTGTCGTGCGTCGCCATCACATGTATGACCAGACCTTTCAGCGCGCCTTCAAACGTGCCGTAGAACAAGCAGGCATCACGAAGCCCGCCACACCGCACACCCTCCGCCACTCGTTCGCGACGGCCTTGCTCCGCAGCGGTTACGACATTCGAACCGTGCAGGATCTGCTCGGCCATTCCGACGTCTCTACGACGATGATTTACACGCATGTGCTGAAAGTTGGCGGTGCCGGAGTGCGCTCACCGCTTGATGCGCTGCCGCCCCTCACTAGTGAGAGGTAGGGCAGCGCAAGTCAATCCTGGCGGATTCACTACCCCTGCGCGAAGGCCATCGGTGCCGCATCGAACGGCCGGTTGCGGAAAGTCCTCCCTGCGTCCGCTGATGGCCGGCAGCAGCCCGTCGTTGCCTGATGGATCCAACCCCTCCGCTGCTATAGTGCAGTCGGCTTCTGACGTTCAGTGCAGCCGTCTTCTGAAAACGACAGATGCGACCTTGTGCATTGCAAAAATGTATTGCAATATAAAATCAAATGGCAACAGGAAATCGCAATCATGCTTATCGGTTATGCCCGGGTTTCGACACAGGAACAGGATACTCAGGCTCAGATATCAGCACTAAAGTCAGCCGGGTGTGAACTGATTTTCCAGGAAAAAGCTTCGGGAGGGCGATGGGATCGACCCGAACTACAACGTCTTTTACAGCAACTGCGCAAAGATGATCAGGTTATTGTATGGAAACTGGATCGCCTTTCCCGTTCGCTGAAGGATTTATTGCTGACGCTGGAGAAGATTGAAAACACGGGAGCTGATTTTCGCAGCATTACCGAAAATATTGACACATCCACTCCGGCGGGCAGGATGATGATGCAGATCGTTGGCTCCTTTGCTGAATTTGAACGCGCCATGCTTCGTGAGCGGACAAAGAGCGGGCTTGCGGCGGCACGCCAGGATGGCCGGGTTGGTGGGCGACGCCCTAAGTTAACCCCCCAACAGCAAAAAGAGATTGTCTCGCTCGTCACATCGGGGCAAAAAACGGGCGCTGATGCTGCACGTTTGTTCCGTGTTCATCCTTCCACCGTGGTGCGGCTTCTTGCCAGACACCGGATGACTGAGATCGGACAGACATAAATCGATGCGGGGGTCCATCTTGGTCATGCCGTCACGGAGCGGCGGAACGAAGGGTTGGATGTTCCCCCTGAATTTCTTCCCCACATATCCCCATTGGGCTGGGCGCACATTCTACTGACTGGCGAATATCTTTGGCCCAAGGAACCGAAAGCTTAGGGTGTCATTTCGCCCTCAGCCGGAACCGACCCCTTGAAGGCGATGAGGAATAACGGAAGATCAAAGATCGTTGATCGATCCTCTGAAGATCCTGTACTCTCTTGCTCAGAAACGAAAAAACCACCCGGCAAGGTGGTTTTTTCGAAGGTGATAAGAGCGTCAACTCTTTGCACCTGGTAACTGAATCCGAAGCAGGGAGAACAGTCACCGTTAAATTCAAATGTAGTGTAGCAGTCGTCATGGCTGCAATTCAAGTCCCATCTCCCTGCTCGAATGACGTTACCGCATTGGCTGTTACCAATGGCGGCGATTTGCCGCGCCTGACGAACTGGAAATCGTGTGTTTGTCATAGTCAGGCGTAACGGCAGCGGGAGACGGGGAGTCTGGTTAAAACCCGCAGCGTTGGAGCGAACTGTCTAAGTCGAGCCGAGAACTTTAAGCGTGAGCTATGAGAAAGCGCCACGTTGCTCGAATGGGCTAAAGGCGGTCAGGTTTCGGTAAACGATATGACAGGAACACAGGACGTAACCAGGGGGAGCGATGCCAACGAAAGGCGGCAGATCTCTAAGCTGTGTCGGGTTTCGCCTACTTCTGACTTGTAGCTTTTTTTTGAAGCTCGTCAGGAGGGGCGGAGCCTTTGGAAAAAGGCGACTTACGCCGCCTTTCATGCTTTTATCGCTCATAAATCGGTATTAGTAGCAGGACTACAACGGACATAGATTGAAGTCCTGTTATGGCAAAATGCATCCATCTATAGGAACTTGAACGATCTTTAGTCTCGTACACACCTCTTATCATTATCGGCTTTTGCATTAACATGATTATCAAAATACCGAGCATATTTGTAATGAAAGAGGTAAAAGCGGGTATACCTATGAACATTAATCCTCTGCGCGATAGCTCCGCAGCTATTGCTACCACAGCAACTAATTTCAGTGGCTGTACGGCATGTTTGAAAATATAGCGTTCAAATTTTTCTATCATTTATAGTCCTCCCCACGATTCCAACGGTCCTCCCAGTGCTCAAGATAAGGTTTTGCCAGCTGGGGCATGTTCCAGATCACCACCGCGTTTTCCGAGTTTTTAGATTCTGCTGCTTTGGTGTAGTTGAAGCTGCCCGTCTGAACTGACCGTTCATCAATAATCATCACCTTGTCATGCTGGATAGGAAAGTCGCTATCCACCCGCAGCGGGATCTCGTTTTTCACAATGTACTTCATCGCACGGTGGCTTACGTCATTACGATTGCCGCGTTCGTCGATAACGATTTTCACATCGACACCGCGATTTTTAGCTTTGACCAGCGCCTGCATTATATCCATCGCGGTAAAGCTATAAGCCATCATTCGGATCGAGGATTGCGCGGAGTCGATAGCGCCAATTACCAACGTTTGAGCGCTACCTTCAGGAGAAAACCCGACCTGTACCGATGGCGAATCGGCGGCTATTGAGGGCAGGGAGGAAAAGGCCAGAACCCCCGTCAGGAATATGATTGCTCCTTTTTTCACTTTATCCCTCCATTCATGCACTCATACTTATATTCTGGCGAATAGTAGATTTCGCGAATCTTCCTTTTCGCCATGAAAACGACCACATCAATAGTGGAGTGCAGCAGGCGCATAATGTCAGAAATATCCAGCATACGGCCCACTTCGGTAGCTTTAACCATCAACCCTATACGGGTGAAGGCATCCATCGCCGAGTTAGCATGTGTGGAGGTTAAGCCGCCAGGGTGTCCGGTATTCAACGCCTGAAGGTAATCCCATGCAGCATCATCCCTCAGCTCTGTCATGAAGATACGATCTGGTGTCAGGCGCATACAGGCTTTAAGGCACTGCGTCGGCGTAGCCAGCCCTGGTTTATCTTTACCGCCATATTTCATATAAACGGCTTCTTCCAGGTGGGTAGCTTCAACTTCGTGAGCATCCTCCATGATTATCACGCGTTCCTGCGGGCTAATGGCTTTGAGCAGGGCGCGGGTGAGTACCGTTTTCCCTGACCCGGTTTCTCCCACAACGACAACGGTTCGCTTTTTCCGTACCGCAGTAAGCAAAAATTCTTCCCGGCGTTTAGCCCGGTATAACTCTTTCAGCAGGAGATCGTCGTCGTCCAGCTCGCGCTTATGGCTGTCAATTTCCCGGCAAAACTCAAAGATACCTTCCTGGCTTAACGTCGCCAGGTCTTTATCCAGCGCGATATTTTTACGAAAAGCGATAGCGGCGGTGTTATCGATCACCGCAGGCGGTAAACAGATAATTCCCCTGGAACCGTCCGGTAACACCACGTCATTAATCATCTGGCGCGAAACGTTATTGGCGCTGGTTAATGCCGCAGTCAGGTTATCGATAAACGCGCCGGTAATGCTGTCGTTCTGGATGATTTTGCGGCCTTCGAATGTGTCACAAACCACCTCGTTATAACGGTTGATTCGGACTTCAAATACGCCCGGATCTTCGAAATACTCCCGCAGCGGCCCCAGCTGGTAATAAGCCGATGATTGATTCATGTAAGTTATCTCCTGCTACAAAGAACAGTGGGCCTTCCGGCCCACGTTGATTAGTTGTCTGCCAGTGAGTAAATATCACTGAAATCGAGGTCACGAACGACGTAGATACTGATTGCGTCGCCCTGCTGGTCGTAGAGTGTTGGCGGGATGTTAATCGTGGCTCTCAGTGCTTCAGAGGCCAGTTCCTGCGAGTTGTTTTGCGTATTACTAAACTGGATATTATTGCCGTTTTGAGCTGCGGCCACGCCAGCCTGAAGCGCGTCAGACAGGACGGAAATGAACACGGCCCCTTCGAAGCGATCCCAAAAGTGGGAGTCAACCTGTCCGGGAACACCGGAACTACCGAGAGAGTTGGTCCCGGCGCTATCCAGATTAACGAATGTGCCATCCGGGTTTACCACTCGCTCCCACAGCACAAAGACGCGAGCCTGACCATTTTTGAGGCCACCGTTCATCTGGCCCGTAACAAATGCGCCTTTGTCGATCAGCTTCACCAACCCATCGAGGGAATACACATCACGCGTCACCCGGCAGGACACCATGCCGGGAACGGTCGTATCCAGCTCCGTAGACGTGCCACACGGTATCATCGTCCCTTTAGCAATGGTCATGCTCATATTTTGCATTACGCCCGCTCTGCTGCCTTTCAGGCGGGCAGGTGTAAGCTCTTTTGCTAACGCGCTGCTGCCTTCGCTGCCTTCGTCGCTTTGCTGCTCTTTTTTGGCCGGAGTCTGGCTACCGCCCTGCTCGCCGGAAAGATCGCCATCAAGACGGCGCTGCATGGCGACTTCTTCCGGTGTCAGCTGCTTCTTCCCGTTGCTGGCCCGGCCCGTGTTGCTATGACTGGCTTCATATTCCGCTCTGGCTTTATCCTGCATCGCCTTCTGATTAGCGTCAGGGGCCGCTGCCCCGCCAACGTTCGGGTTAGTGTTGAACTGATAGTTAGGCAGACTGCTAACCCCATCATTTTTATTACCGCTGTCAGCTTTGGCCGTGTCCGGCGCTTTGCGTGTGTGCGTGTAAATAGTGACGCCAACGAAGCACATGGCGATGATAGCCAGGATAGCAATAAAGGCTTTTAGCCCTGGTGCGGTGCGGCGTTTCTGTGCGGGCATTCCCCCGCGTTCATCGTTGAAGCTGTTGTTGTTATCCAGCTCGCTATCAATATCGACTTTACGGGCCATTAGTTATCCCCTCCTTTTTGCACCCTTCTTACATCCGGGGAGGCTGTGCCAGTGGAAATTGCGCCAGCTGAAGGCACGTAGTTGATATTTTTAATACCAACAACCTTTGTCCAGCCAAGCCTTACACGCCATTCTTTCGCTACGTTCTGGCATTCCAGAATGTTGTTATGTTCACCAACCGGGCGACAGTTAGGGAGCGTCTCTTTGCCGCTGGACGATATGTAATAAACCTGCGGTAAGTCGGCGTTTTCCGGGAACTCAAAGCGCGTGAAACGGTAGTTATCCCAAACATGGATCGGCTGAATATCTGCCATTTCCGGCTCGTCGCTCATTTCATACTGGTAGTTTTTAGGACCAGCGAAAGCAGACTCCCGTAGCTTCTCCGTCAGGCGCTTTTTCTCAGCCACGCTGGAGGCTTTTTTCTGCTCGTCAAACGGGTATTCATAGGTCAGCTGAAGCGTGGCCTGTTTCATTGACCACGGCGTTTTGATAAACGATTTTGTTTCTGTGCCGTCAGCGTTCTTTGTTGTCGTCTCACCGATATAGTGAAGCACGATGTTATAAGACCGTTTATCAGTAACGATGGTCAGGTTGGTATCACTCATTTCGGTCTTAGGTTTCACGAAATAGTGATTAAGTTTGTGTGAGAAAATCCAGCCAGCAGAATCACCGAAAGCGTGAGTGATATAGCTTTCATCCGGGGAAACGACGATATGCGTAAACAGGCCCGCTACCGCATCAATTCGCACCACATCGACCGGGTTATAAACTACCGTTTTGATACGGAAGTCATACGGTGAACTTTTCGGCGCTTGAAGCGCCGCTGCGTTAAATGTGGTCCCGGCCAGCGCCATTGCGATCACTGCGGATAAGACTACTTTTTTCATAGTACAGTCCTCAGTTCGACTCAGGGTTAACGCGGTAACTGGTGACGCGGAAGCCGAGCGGGTTGATGTAGCGCTGCGAGGCGTTCATAGCCAGCGATTTGTACTCGTAGCCCAGGATGGCAATCCAGCGCTTCGGTGGATCGTCAAAGTTATTGCTACGAGAGCGGCGAACGGTCGTAAAGCGAATGGTCGCCACGCCATGCTCTCTATCGAGAATGGTTGAGTTGATGCTTACTCGCGTTGTCTCGCTGTCACCCAGGACCTTATCAATCCCTTGCTTACCCTTGAACCGGGAAAGGTAGGCTTCCGCCACGTTCGGCGTGGACATTAAACCTACGGCGTCATAGTCCACTTGCAGGGAATAAAAATCGTAGGATTCTCGGTGGATAACGTATTGAGTCAGGAAATACTTATCAATTTCGTCGCCATAGGTGGCATCGTCACGCGTCAGCTTAACCTGTGATACCTCGTGATTGCTGGGGTTCAGCGTCAACAGGAACGGCGGTATTGGCTGGCTGTAGCGGTAATTCACAAAGGTAGCATTACCGATTGCCACAACCGCTACAACGGATGCGACCGCGGCGACTATCCACGCCGTGCGGCGTGAAGATAACACTTCGTTCATAACGTCCACTTCCAGCCCTTTACGGCTTTCGTTGAACTCTTTGATGGCCTCTTTGGTCAGCCCTTTCTTTTTCTCTCTCATAACAACCACCTTATCCCTGTGTATCTACTGGAAGCGTTTTATTGACTGGCACAGTGTGGCTCCAGTCCGGCTCCGGCGGTGGCTTGAAACTGCTGGAACATGCCCCTAACAACAACACCCCTAAAAGTACGATTGCGCGCATAGTTTCGACCTCATTTGTCCATTGCGTTCTATTATCTTATATCCGTGAAATTGCAATTTCAACGACTTTTGTTTATTTATGCTGCTTTTCCCCGGCTACCACGCGCCTTTCCTGTCAGACCTGAACCGCCAGCCCCTGCATTGCCGCTACTGCTGGCGCTTTGTCCACCGCCGCCGCCAGCTGCTGAAGGTCTTGCTGAAGGCTTCGCTCCACCAAAAATCCCATTAGAGGCAACATTACCCATCGTATTCATCGAGTGGCCCGCATGGCGGGCCGCAGAAGCTATATCAGCAGAAACACCGCTACCGAAATTCGACGCTACCGCTGGAACCTGGAACAACACATAGACGGAAACAATGGTGAGAATGACCAGTCCAATAGCCGTTGATAAGGCATCAAAGCCTTCGCTGCCGTTAAGACCGGAAATCATTTTTGTAAAGAGGCTCATTAACAACCCAAATACGAGAGCCAAAAGAACTATGACCAAGCTGTAATTAATAACGGTCCCCATCCACTTAGCAAATATGCCTTTTGTTGGATTCCACAGGAGACAGAATATAGCTATTGGACCTAAACACAGGCTTATAGCCAGTAGCACTTTAGCCATAATTATAAAGGCAGAACCCAACCCACAAAGAACTACGGTCGCTGCTATTAGAATGAGTCCGATTACTGCGCTCATTATGCCGTTAGCGCTAATGCCAGCCCCTTCGAACGCTGTTTGTATTGCCGTTATAGACTGGTCTACCCCAGTATCAATAATGGCTGCCATCCCTGTAATTGAGGTTTTATTTTGAGTCACCAATATTGAAGCAAAATTATCAGGCAGGGTTAAAGCCAAATGCACAAGGTCGGTTTGATATAACCCGCCAGCCGTTGCAAAACTCAAAACAACAGCCGCTTTCATATATTGTGTAATTAAATCCCCAAGCGCCTCCCCGCCCCCTCCGGGGCTAAGAGCGGAATATGCACCTTGAGCCATAAACTTGATGGTCAAAAATATTGCAACCGTTGGTGTGACGGTTGCAATGATGGTTGTTACGTTGGTATCAACCATCATATTTATCAGATCATCAATTATGTCAAATATCTGCTGAACAGTATTAAATGCCATAACTACACCCTGAAATTTAGTTTAACTTCGGCACGCTATGAGAGTTATCTTTCCCATGAACAAAAAGTTCAGTCTCTGCGTCTCTTGCATTTTTACAATCAGCATCCTGCAAGGATTCAGCGTTCTTTTTGCATTCAACAAGCATTTGTTTTCGCTCTGTCTCATGCGACTTATACCAATCTTTGTCATGCTCAGGCTTACAACCAGCGAGAGCGGAAACACCGATAAAAACTAAAGCTACTTTTAAAGTCGTTTTCATATAATCACCTTATTTCAACGGAGCGGGGTTATGACCACCATCAGAACCATAAATAAAATTACCTACGGCGCGTTCTCTTTGAGCTTCATACAACTTATCTTGTGATTCCTGAAGCATACTCATGAGCTTCAGTTTCGCTTGCTCGCCCTGAATTGCGCCTTGCGCGGTTTGAATGCGAGCCTGAAGATCAGCAACTTCCTTTACATCTTTAGTTGTGGAAATCTGCTCGGTTAGTGCTTGCATATCACTTAATTCCTGCATCTGATTGTTATATGCCTTTTCAGCTATAACACGGTCATATGCTCCTTTCTCGGCCAACTTTTTATTTAGAGCTTTAATTGCATCAGAAGGATTCATATCATCAACTTCCGAATTAAAGTCACCAACCATACTTTGAACATCACCAGTTACGGACGATGATGAGTTCATGGCATCGCTATAAACTTTCTTCCAGTCGTCAGGAAGGTTATTAGCCAAGCTGCTTGTTGATGTGTCCAGCAAATCCCCAATATTGGTTGTCTTTGCCAAGCTCTCATATGTCGCTTTTTGGGTAGCCAGCTGCTGTTTCAGTTGGTCAAGCTGGTTTGCCATTTCCTCAAGCGTTTTAGCAAGGCTGGTCGGATCGTAGACCACAACACCAGTACCCTCTATAGCAGAAGCCGTACCAATGGTTCCCGCACCTAACAGCCCAGCCAGTGCAATAGCAATTAACTTCGCTTTCATAACATCATCCTCTAATTAATGACGGCAAAGACGCCAATATTCTTCGATCCAGTTTTCGGGTTCTGGACCATATTTACCTATCAATTCCTCGGCCAACTCGGCATTTTGCGGCTCACCGGAAAGGATGCTGATAATGTTGTTCTTCTCGATTTCATCCCGTTCAGGCGTATTACTACCGTTGATATTCAGGTTGAATGTAGCGAGCGCTGACTGTGACCCTTGCTTAACCAAAAACTGGCGCGAGTGCTCAGGGATTTTGGACATTACTTCAAACTCCGCATCGGTCAGGAAGGAGTAGTCCTTACGGCTGGCATCAGGATCGCGCAGGCAGATTTTTGATGGCGTTTGCGACATCACCGTTTTACCAATGCTGCTTGCGAGCGCGTCATTTGGCTCTTGCGTGGAAAACAAATAAATCGCATCTTTCTTACGGTCTGTTTTAATGCCACGCTTTATTTCCAGCTTTAAAACAGGATCGTCAAGATAAGCATGAAATTCATCGAAACACTGAATAACACGGCGCTTTCCGTCAATTGAATTACGAATACGATAAAGCAAGTACATTAACAATGGCGTTCTGGCCGGGCTGGGAATCTCACCTTCCGCAGCAATAAACTCCGTCAGGTCGAAGCCGAAAATATCATGAGCATCGAGATCTAACGCATCTTCACCATTATCAAAAAGCCAGCCGTATTGGCCGTCATTCGTCCAGTCATTAATCAGGTCTTTGAGATATGGGTGCGTGATGTACCCTTTCAGTCGGGTAATATCTCTGGCCTCAACAGGGATTAAAGAGTGTTCGCCCATGACAGCATCCACAGCCTTATTGAGTTCCATCCCCATATCTTTATCTAATGGGCCGTTATTTGTAATTTCAGCACAGACACGCATAATATTTTTAGTGGTCGCAATATTACGCGGTGTGCCTTTCTGTTTGAGCGGTGAGAAGTTAGTTTTTACGCCCTGCTGTAAAACTTTATAGTAGCCGCCGACACTGCGAATAAACGGCTCCATTCCCCGGTCACGGTCATAGCAGAACATACGCGGATTAAACTTCATGCACTGGCATAACAGGAAATCCAGCAGCGTAGTTTTACCTTCACCAGACGTACCTGTAAGCAACATATGCCCCAGCGGGCGCTTTCCGATTGAGCGTTCTTCCAGTGGGGTGACGTGGAAGTTAAAATACAGCGGTGTACCGTTCGCGGTGCGGAACATCGTCACAGCCGGACCCCACGGATTATTGTCCGGTTTGCCGCGCATAAAATTATGGTACGGGGAGAAATGGAAGAAATTCCATGAGTTAATCGGCGTCGGGCGTGGCGCCCATTTCTGATTACCCGGAATCTTCGCAAAGTAAGCCGCTTCAGAGGCCAGCCCTACGCCGCCCCCCACGAAGCCACACTGACTTAGCATGACTTTAGCTTTACGGGCCTTGCGCTGCACTGCTCGCTGATCGGTATCGAAAACGTGAATAGTGGCATGGTGATAGCCCATCACAATTTCTTTAGAAAGCAGCATATCCAGCGCTGTATTCAACTGTTCAAGCTGGGACTGGCTTCTGTCGCCAGTTTCCATCATGGACTTCTCCTGGCGCTCCAGAAGCGTTTTAGCTGAAGCCTCGGATATGCAAGAAAATGTTTGAGTCAGCAGATATTCAAAATCAGCTTCTTTCAGCAAATTAAACTGACCCGGTTCCGTGTTTTTTTCGTAATCACGGATTTCGATAGCTGTAGTATAAAAATTGCTGTCCAGCGTTCTGACCTGAACAATATCCCCCCATACAGAACTGACAACACGGTTTTCCATGATGTAAGAACCGATACGGTCACGGCAAACAGGAACAATGGACCATTCCAGATTTACCAGAAAATAAAGAAACTCCAGCGCTTTAGAATAAGCGTGAGCAGTCGGCGGGACGGTATCAGCGACGTTGAGCATTACCGGTTCGTCGAAAATATCTGCTTCGTCTACTTCAAGCAGCGACTGTTTTTCTTCAGCGTCAGTTAGCGCTATTTCCTCACCGTTTTTATCCCGGTAATAAATACCCAGGCGCTTGATGCCATAGCCCTTCATCCCCTCCATGATCTGCTCACAGACTTCTTCCATTCCGGTGAAGGCTTCAGCCTGCATTTGAGCCAGCTCGTCAGCTGACGGTCGCTCAAACTTAGCCAGGAACTTCTGCGTCTTATCGCCTATCTGGCGATAAAGCACCGTCAGGTACAGGTCATTAACCATCTGGTTAGACCCCGTTTGCAGGCGGCGGTTGTATTCATCCAGGTAGCGTGGGAAGAATTGAGTAAACTCAGAGTCAGGATACTCTTTAGACTGGTGATGATACTCGTGTGACCAGACCTCTACGTGGTCAGTCCCGAAGGATTTAATCAACGTATTAAGATCATCGTTCCATGTAATCAGCTCACGGTCAGAGGCACAGTCATGTGTCCGGCCATCGACTTTAAAGAATGCAAGCAGATCGCCATTACGCATCGAGATAATATAATCATCAAGGTGCTGGCTATGCTGCAAATACTTTTCATTAACGCTCGGCTCGTCTCTGAACGTTTTAGGTTTAAGCAATGCCACCATTTATTTCAGCTCCTTTTTCTTGTAATCCACAGGGGAATAACTTGAACCACTCCATTGTTTAAATGGCGTGTCGTGTGCATTACGAAACTTAGTCTGTAGCCATAATGAAAGGATGCGAAACATACGGTCGTCGTATTTAGTTAGCGCTGCTGCAATTGACCACAGAACCGCAAATACAAGGAGTGACCATAAATGTAACGTCATAAACAGCGTGGCCGAGATCATGAAGATAACCAGCGCCACAGTACGCGGAACGCCAGCAAGCCGGGGGACGCGTGTTGCACCTTTAAATAATGGCCGTTGTCCATTTTCAAACATAAAACCTCACTTAATGGGGGATGTACTCCCCCCATTAATCAGCTGCCGATACCAGTCAGGGATACCAGATATGATGCGGAGCCAATGCCAACCATTGCGATTGCGAGACGGAACATAAAACCAGCGGAAATAAGATGGAACAGCCAAACGAGGAACGACACGATCACGCCGATAGTACAGGCGATAGGAATCCAGGTATCCAGCCATGACTTGATGTTGTTACCTGTACTGGCCCCGGTGTCTGCCCCGCCAGCTGCGAGGGCCAGTTCTGGCGCTGCGATACATAACAGCGCAACCAGCAGCGCAAACCCGTTATTTTTGAAAAAAGTAACCATATATACCTCTACCTTTCCTTTGTTGATTTCAATATCAATCGGCACTCGCCGACATTGCACTTATCCAGAAGAAACTCCGTCAGGAGTCTCAGGTCTGCCCATGTGCGAAGTTCGTGATCTTTATTCAACCGAATGGAGCAACGAACCTCACCCAAATTTTCATCCTTTACGTCAAATATGGGATACCACTGCTTTAGTGAAATCCTTTCAATTACAACCTCCTGTATTTTTCCGGCTTCGCATAAATCAATTATTTGAGACTGCAAAAGGAGATAGATTTTTGTCATTCATAACCTCACTCCCTTTTTGCTCTGCTTTGGTCAGAAACGCGTCAGTGTTATCCTGCGAAAACACATCACCACCACTATCACTTTCACCCGTAAACGCATCGTGCTCACCCTCAAAGGTTGCGCCCTTCGCACTCACAGGCTGGCTCTCCGCTTCCTCGTTCTGCCCATCAGGTAGCAACGTAGGGATCTTTAAATCAGACTGTTTAGCCACGTTAATTACTTTCGTGACATACCCGTTTGAAATCCCCCGCACTTGCGACCCGGTGTTGTAGCAGGACAGCGCGTGTCTTAATGCTATCTGGCCGGGCGGGTTGGATTTCAGGGCCGTACTATAACAGTCTTTTAAAATGGTCTGACTGGCGCGGAGATTGATGCAGGGTTTAAATACCTGCTCAACCGTGATACCTAACGAACTCAAATTGTTAGAATTAATCATCGCAAGCCCCATATCGATGCTTTCATCTTTCTTGAGGTTTTTGATTAGCCGGTTGGCAACTTCTACCGCTTCAGCTTCGGTTTGCGGTTGGCGTTTCAGGTTTGCGCCACGGTTAACGTTAATAAAATACGGGTTGTTCCCGGATTCATGGCCGACGATATAGGCCATTGTCAGCGGTGAAACGTCTGGTGCGCATCGGGCAGCAAGGCTGGCGATCGTATCCGAGGCAGAAGCCGCGTGAGCGCCCCCCTGAAAAGAAAGGCCGGAGATACATACCGCTATCAAGCACCATGATTTTTTCATTTTTGTATGTCCGTGTAATTGTAATTTTGACGACTTTTATTTATCATAAGGGCCAATAGAATCGTGTCAAGAGAAAAAGACGTTAAAGGGAAGAAACCTATGCTTGTTCCTTTGCAGTCGGAGAAGCGACCAAAAGGGACGCCTGTATACCGTGACCCGGAGAATCCATTTAACACCTGGAGCGGGTACGGAAAGCGCCCTGTCTGGTTACAGGAACGATTGAGTGATGGGTATCTTCTGGATGAAATGAAGCTGCCTGGTGCAGTGGTGGATCGGGATACCAAATCCCCTCGATACCGTGACCCGGCTAACCCGGCTAATACGTGGACTGGCGTTGGCCGTCGTCCTAAATGGTTAGTTGAGCTGCTGGAAAAAGGTGTGGATTTGGACGATCTGAAGATTCGAGAAAGGGAGTGAACGATGGGCAATGTAATTGAGTTTAAGAGGCTGAAAGGCGAAAGAAACCAAAAAGACAAAATGCCTAAAAGGGGGGTACTGCTGTGGTTCAAAAAGACTGCCCTATCCCTCAAAAACAACCTCTTTACCTACTCTAAGTCATGTTGCTGTATTTGTTTGTTTTTTGTAAGCGCTGCGTTAAGAAAGCTATTGAAGTTGATCGCCACACTATCAATCGTGCTGTTTCTTGTCGAGTGGTTTATGGGCCGTTTGGGAGCGCCAGAGTTTTATAACCTGTTGTTCCTAATGGGATTGCTGTTGGTTATCAATGTGATTTCAACAAGCTGTATCAAATGGATAAGAGGGAACGTATGAGTAAGCTAAGAACCGTTGCAAAAATATTATTGATGTACTGCATCTTCAGTAGCGCCAGCGCCTTTGCGGAGGGAAATACTAAGGGTGATCCGTGTCTCGCGTTCACCTGTATGGCCGGAAAGTTACAAGGTAACGAGGCAACATCAGGGCCTGACTGTGTAATGGGCCGCCAGAGCTTCTTTGAGATACGAATTTACACCCCCTACTACAACCCCGGCGCGACAGCTGCTGCTCGTAAAGTATTTCTAAGCACCTGTCCTATGACCACTATTTCAGAAAACAAAAACACACTGGAGCTGATTATTCAGCGATACGGACGTTCATTTCAGGAGTAACACATGAAGAAACTAATCCCAGCTATCATTGCCGCCGCCCTGCTCTCCGGGTGCGCCACTCAGAACGACGCGGTAGCACTCTCAAATCGAATCAGCGATCAGCAGAAGCAAATCAACGCGCTTTCCGTTCGCCTCCAGTCTGCCGAGCATCGCTTGAGTCAGCAGGAGTCAGCTTTTCGCTCAGAACAAACGCAGAACAGCAGCTACTGCTACCTGAACGGCGTCAAATACTCTCAGGGATCGGTGTTCGCTGGCCGTATCTGTGATGGCAGTTCCGGCAGTGTAGCCTGGCGTCTTTACTCCCACCGCTAATAAGCAAGGCTTCCGGGCTTGCCCCGGAAGCGCTTCCTCCAGACATGGATATTGAGCTGCACAATCCATGTTTATCACAATAATCATATTGTTAAAGAGCATAAAAAAGTCGCCATGAAGGCGACTTAAATGAGCTTGAATCGTGCATATTTTATTTTTGTAAGTGCCCTGGTGCTGTATTCAGGGTGAATATTTGCACTATATAGGCACTATCTGAAACCACTTTAATCTATCTGACAGCCACATACACTGCTTGCACCTGTAACTGTGTGGAAACGGATGTAATGACCGAACCCTATTTAAAAAATCGCCGACGCTTCACCTCGTCCCTTGATAATCAACTTGTCCCATTGTTTGACGCGCTAGCGGCCAAAACGCGGATACCTAAAAGCCGCCTGCTCGATGAAGCTATAGAGGATTTGCTGGTCAAACACGGCGTTCCTGGTAAAAAGGTCGATAGCCAGAATTAACTTTTGCTCACCCGCGTAACCGTCCGTTCCGATACGCCAGCGAGTCTGGCCGTTTCGCTGATAGATTTCCCCTGGTGCCGCAAAGAACGGATCAGGTCATGCTTATTCTGGTCGGGCATCCGGCCACGATAAACCCCCTTCTGTTTGGCTTTCTTTACGCCTTCCTGCTGGCGACGGCGGCGATCTGTATAGTCTTTTCGGGCGATGGCCGCGAGCATATCAAGCATCATGCTATTGATGGCCGTCAGCATACTCCGTGTAAATTCATCGCTACCGTGGGGCATTAACGCCGCGTAGCTGGTTGGCAGGTCCAGACTGATAATCGCCAGGTTCTTTTCCTGCATCATTCGCTTCAGCTGCTGCCAGCCTTCATCATCCAGGCGTGAAAGGCGGTCTACCTGCTCAATCAGGATAAGATCGCCCTTCTCAGCATCACTTAGCAGGCGCATAAGCTCAGGGCGTTGCAGGGACGCGCCAGACGCATTCTCAACGTACCATCCGGCTACCCGGTGATTATGCTCAAGCGCAAAGGCTTTAAGCCTCTGCTGGGCGCGTGACGCATCCTGATCGTGCGCAGAAGCCCGGAGGTATCCAAATATGTACATGACCGCCTCTTATGTCATTAGGGTTATGTCACTATAACCTATGTCATTAGAGTTATGCCATTAAGGCGCGAGGGGAAGGATTCAGAGGGTGACAGAAGGGTATACTCATAAGACATAGCTGATAGTTGCTATCTACCAGCTATGCGTGACAGTCACGATATAAAATCAGAGGTAGTTTTGGATCTTGAACTGACGGATAAATTCACGCGATTTGAAATACTTTCCACGCGGTAGCTTTTCACCAACCGAGCGTTTATCTGCCCATGCTTCAAATGCTGGACATGCGCCTTTTAAAACTGATGGTAGATAAATCCGTGTTGCAACATTTCTCATTACTGTACGCAGAGACAAAGTAGCATCCTCAGTATTGAAGCTATCATCAATACTGATAACTCTTTCTGACACGTCCTCGATTTTGATTTTTGAGGTATCGATGGTCATTCCGTCTTTGACCTTCCCCACAACACAAATATTTCTATTCTGCTGGCGTTCTGTCATAGCTTCCTCCTGTTGAAATTAACACTACCGTACAGTCAATAATGCACAAAGTAAATAATAGTCATTCTTTTTTTTACTGGTAATTACTAAATCACCGTGCTAGTGTTTTCTCAGCGTTACATTACTACGGAAAATTGCAATGGCAGAGGAAAGCAAACAGCTAACCAAACGGCAACAAAAAGCCATTGATACAGCGGCGTTAATCCGGCAGGAGCCGCCGCAGGGTGAAGATATGGCATTCACCCACTCCATTCTGTGCCAGGTCGGTTTGCCCCGTTCTAAGGTGGCAGGGCGTGAGTTTATGCGCCGTTCTGGTGATGCCTGGCTCGTCGTACAGGCAGGCTGGATTGATGAAGGCAGTGGCCCGGTAGAGCAGCCTTTACCCTATGGCGCTATGCCGCGACTCACGTTCGCCTGGATTTCATCGTATGCACTGCGCAACAAAACGCGGGAAATCGCCATCGGCCACAGCGCTAATGAGTTTCTTCACCTTATGGGGATGGACTCACAGGGAACCCGTCATAAAACGCTGCGTACACAAATGCAGGCGCTGGCCGCGTGTCGTTTGCAGCTGGGCTTTAAGGGCCGGACCTATAACGGCCAGCCTGTCGAACAGTTTGACGCCTGGATCAAAGATGGTGACGCGAAGCAGCTCACGCTATGGCCGGGAACACTCACCCTGTCCGAAGGCTATTATAACGGCCTGATAGACAGCGCCGTTCCGCTCGACAACAGAGCGTTACATGTGCTGAAAGGTTCCGCGCTGGCGCTCGATATATACGCGTGGCTTGCTCACCGTCTCCACCGCATCGAGGGCCGCCCGGTCATGCTGTACTGGATGAAGCTGCGGGAGCAGTTCGCCCAGGAGTACAGCGGGAAGAATGCCGACAAGGATTTTAAACGAGCATTCATGCCAGCGCTGAAACAGGTGCTTTCAGTGTATCCGGCGGCAAAGGTCGAACAGGTTAAGGGTGGCCTGCTGCTGTATTGTTCCCCTCCCCCAATTCCATATAAACAGTCTTGAACTCACACATTCACCCCGGTTGATACCGGGGTTTTTTATCCACATATCCCGACCTACCCCGTCCTCAGCTGAATAACCACAACATACCCACAGACGGGATTTGCAATCTATCCACAAAAACACTTTTCTGTTAATAACCCTGTTTATTCAGCAAGTTATCCACGTTAAATTACCCCCCCTCAACTGCGTTAAATTACCCCCCCTGGCTACGTTAAATCGCCCCCCTCAACTACGTTAAATCACCCCCCCTAGCCCACGTTAGATTCCCCCCCCCCTAAACCTGTAAGGTGATCCTTTATGTTTTTCCTTTAATTTCTACCTGTACATATATCCTGTAATTAACAAAGCCTATCTGTGAGTAAGGCGCGTCCGGTGTACGACTTAGCAACAGTGGAAATTACGCTTCCTCGACCTGACAGACTCGCCGCGCTGCGGCTCCCTAATCAGGTCTTGCGGCGAGCGTTGCGGACTCTCTTTTAAATGCGATAACTTTCGCTATAATCCAGAGCTATCAGCATTTCCTTCGCTGATTCACCCGGAGGCCAGTTGCTGCCGCGACGGCCTCCCCCTCTCCTTCTCATTAGTTCAATAGAGTAAAATCATTATTTACTAACATTGACCGTTAGCGGTGGCCGCTATATCATGGGCTTAATCGTTATCAATCAGGAATGACTATGGCCCGCAAACAGACCCGCAGCATGACGCAGGAAGAATGGGATCGCCTCTTACCCGCAATGCAGACGTTTACCCACTTATCGACCGAAATCGGTCATTCAGTGTTGGTTAAAGGGGAAAGCAATAAAGACGTGGCCGAACGTGTCGGACGGACCAAACAGAACGTGGGTTCCACGGTGAAGCGCATTTGGGATCTGTACCAGTCGTTAGCCGTCGATATTGAGGGCGAAAAGCTACGCAAGGTTGATGTGTGGATACCTGAAAAATTAGCCCTGAAGGTGCTGAAGGAAGCAGAGAAGTACGCCATCAATCAGAGCAAAGTTGAATAATCCGAATAAGAAATAATAGTAAATATGTAATTTACTTAGATTGACTATAACCCTTCAAATTGCGATAATTATTTCTCCGGGAAGCTCACAGCTTCCCATTATCAGGAGGATAAATTATGGCTTCACGCGGTGTTAACAAAGTAATTCTCGTTGGCAATTTAGGCCAGGACCCCGAAATGCGCTATATGCCTAATGGCGGTGCGGTCGCTAATCTGCGCCTTGCCACATCCGAATCATGGCGAGATAAAGCCACTGGCGAGCAGAAAGAAGTCACGGAATGGCATACGGTGGTTATCTTCGGCAAGCTGGCCGAGATTGCAGGCGAATACCTCCGCAAAGGTTCGCAGGTATACATTGAAGGCCAGCTGCGTACCCGCAAATGGCAGGATAAGGACCATTCGCGCCGATCACACTTCCCTTCCCTAACCATGCGATTCACGCGCTGTAATGAAAATAAAGCCCCGTCAGGGGCTTTTCTTATGAGGGTTGAAGTTCGGCCTTCTCGCAATGCTCCCCGCCGCAGAACACGACCAGACCTGGCTTACCCCACAGATTCACATGACACACAGGGCAGGTGTATTTTGCGCGGTTGGACTTGTTTACCGGGGTTTCTGGCGGCGGTGAAACAAACTTCATTGCCTCGATGATTTCATCATCCAGTTCGCCGGGTTCGTCGGTGTAGTCGTCCTGCGGGTATTCACCATCATCATCTTCATCATCGATGTAACCTTTTCCGCTGGGTGACTGCGGCGCTCCGGGCTTCGGCTGGTACGGAGGAAAGCGGTCCATCCAGGACAGCTGAAAATTGCGCGTTAACAGTTCATCACACGCCCGGTCAAAAGCGCCGCCGGTGATGATGTAGTGCGTCATGCTTTGGCCTACTTTTCGCCCTCCGGGTTGCCCGGTATCCGATGGCATTAACCCTACCCGCTCCATTAGCGCGGCCCATTCTTTGTTGTGATAGCCACGTCTCCCGGCCTTGCCAAAATGAAACTGCCACTGGTGAACCATTTCATGCACCAGGGTAGATAACGTCGCCTTGATGGTGCGTATGGAGAAATACACCGGATTCATGGCTATTTCATCGACCATTTCCCCGTTCTCACGGCCCGCGAAGCGCTGAAACGAGCAATAGCCGTAAGTACGCTTTTCACGTTGCAGGGTGATCAGGCATGGCGGCAGCTCGTTATTAAAAAGCCGTTCATCAAAAAAATCGTAAGCGTGCTGGAGTTCTTCGTAAGTTTCGGGTGTTGGCAATGTCATGTGGCCTTCCTTCTGTATTGCGCAATACAGAAAATATACTGCTGACAGAGAGTAAAGTCTAACAAAATTTGTATTTACTAATATTGACTTTGTGGGCGAAAAGAACGATACTAATTTCATCGGGAGGCAATACCGCCACCGATAACACAGCCCAAAGCGGCAACCTCGGAGTAAACATCATGGCTAATACCGTCACCGCAAAAATCTATGGCCCCGCTCAGAAAATGCGTTTCCTTCCTTACGCGTTCGCGGAATTTTATCTTCAGGCAGAAAACTACGTTTGCAGCTTTATGAAAAAATACGCAGTTGGCTATGATGGCGGCTGCTGGGAGTACATCACCTATGAAAACGGTGCGTGTGCGTTCATCGCGCCGGATGGCTACCAGCTCACGCTTCCTAACTATTTTGATGAACCTGTTAGCGCGAAAGAAGCCGGGATTATCGTTGCGCTGTATGCCTACAGCCACTTTTGCTGCGTGGCGTTTGAGCGTGGCTGGCAGCGCGTGAATGAGACGATGGCCGAACGCTATCACACGCTGCGGGACTTTACCGAAACGCTCCCGCCGGAGTCACAGAGCCGTATTTTTCGGGCAATAGATTAACCAGGAGCGGCGGGCATTTGCCCGCCTTACTCGTTCAGGAAGAAATGCTGATGGTTACGACAGATGAAGTCTGGTTTCGGTATCACGACTATTCGGGCCAGCCAAAGGCGGTCCGGGTGGCATCCGTGCGGTTCTGGCCGGACATTCAGGAAACGATATTCCCCCCTTTCCAGGTGCCGGAAGGCAAGCGCCGCGTTGTGCGCTGCCGCTGCGGGAGTAATGACTGGAATGAGGATGGCCGCTGGCTGGGTGAATACTGCTGCGCCAGCTGCGGGCAATACATACAGGTATTTGAGAAAAAGGACTGACATATGGCTTTCGACTTCAAAAAAGAGGATGCGGCCAAGTATGGCCGCGAGGTTTACCGGGCGTTTCGTAGTAAGGGCAATCACCGCTGGGATACGTGCGTTTTCGTGAATGAATCCGGGGCTTACTCTGCCGTGTTCCGGCACTCGTTCCGCAAAAAGATTATCGAGGATGGCAAAGAGATCCGGCGCAATGTCATTGATGATGAAATCGTGGTGGCTGCGCCGGACGCGGGCAGTTTTACCAGGGCAAAATTCCCACAACTGGCCGACGCAAAAGAGCTGAAGCAATCCGGCTTTTTCGCCCGCTTACGGTTTCTTACTGAAGCAGCTGCTTACCGTGAAGCGTGGCCGGGGCATGATGGCGGCGTGGTACTGATATGGGAAGGGAAAGCCTATGGCTGGAAAAATTGCCTGCGTGATGCCGGGTGTGAGCGCCCTGGCGCGATAGCGATCGACACTGACGGCCATGTTTTTATTGCTGAAGGTGGAAACGAGTATGATGGTGCAAAATGCTGGGTTGCGATGATTGACAGGGAGAATGAAAAGAATGGTTAGTTTGTTTTATGCCGCAAGGGGATTATGGCGCATTGTTGCAAACTTTATTCGTGAAGCCGTCCGTAGTTCGCTACTTGCCGTTATGCACATGGTTAGTGTCCATATCCCCGTACTCATTTTTTTAGCTGTGTTCGTGTTGGCATTCAGTGGTTTTGGGCTTCTGGTGATCAAAGTATTAGCTATCGTGTTGCACCCTGTAACGCAGGGGCCAATAGTGGGAAGTATTGCAAACGTGCTAGATGCTCTGAATCAGGCTCTTTCGCCAATGGTATATTTTAAAATTGCCGTACCTGTCTTTTTTGTGGTGGTCCTTGCATCACTGTTTGGCTCGGTTAGAGTCAACTGGAAAAAGATAGTGACCAGATGGCAGAGGCTGGTTGAAATCGGGAAAGATAAGCGTTGATTTGTTAAAGGGCGGGGAGTGGTCCCCCCACCCTTACTTACGTTTCCGATCAGTCAAAAAACTGTCGAATCAGTTCCAGAACAGCTATCACAGCGTTAGACACCGCAACTACCGCCCGCAGAACGACGATTAACACGTTAATCATCCGTTTGCTCCATACAGAGCCGGAACGTCGCTGATTGCCCTTACATTGCCTGTCACAGCGACTACCCAACGTCAATTGTTTGGTCGTTCCCGCTCCAGCCTGGGCATTGAAACAGCACCACCTGTTTTTCAACCAGGACTTTAATCCGTTCATGCCGCATAAGCGGGGAGCTGGAGCGAGGACGTCAACAGATTGACCCGCGCAGTATACCCTATTCCGCGCCGTTTGCATTTACGCTACCCATGACGTAATATTTCGTTGTCAATTGTTTGGTCGTTCCCGCCTCAGTCTGGGGCAAAACATTAAAGCCCGATCTCACCAGTCGGGTTTTTTTGTGCCTGTCGTTTACCTTTCCACGCTGGGCGTCGCCCTCCGGGCCGCTACGTTGTGCTGCGCATCGAGCCAGCCTTGCTGTCTCGCCCCTTCGGGCTTCCATCGCTGACGCATCAAAAATACTGAATGCCTGTTTTTCCTGCCTGCTGTCGCTAACTCACTGAAATAACGTAAAACCCAAAATGGGCGCCCGCCAGCTGCAGCTGCTTCTCAGCTGCTGCCGGCTGCGGGTGTCGTTCAGCAAATTTGATCGTATCGGCCCACGTCACCAGCGGCGCTGTAAGCCCGTTTACAGCCCATCCGGGCGCGTCAGCTGCGCTGACCCACCACGGACCCGGAAATCACGCCCTGAGCGTCGCAGAGCGCCGCCCAGCCCGCTCACCGGGACAGGGCTTATGTCTGGCCGTGGCGTGGTGTTGGGAGCGGTGGAAGGGATGGCTTAGCAGGAAGGGGGATTATTACGGCTAAAGCCGTAATGCTTTTTGAGTCCTCGCGCTTTGCGCTGCGGGGCTTCCGGCGCGTAGCGCCTCCCATGTGCTTCGCGCATCTTTTTAACTGCTGTAGTCGCATGAAATATATGTAATAAATGTATTTACTAATATTGACTTTGAGGCCAAAAAAGGCGATACTTATATTCATCGGGAGGCAATACCGCCGCCCGGTAACACAGCCCAAAGCGGCGATTTTCAGGAGTAATATTATGACTACTTTAACTGTCGGCCAGTGCCTCACCTCTTTTAACAACGAGTATGTAGTAAGCACGGTTAATCTGGCTGACGGCAAAATCAGCTATACCATCCTCGGCCTGAATGCCCCGACCAGCGCCCCGCTGCTGGAAACCTCCCTGCGCTTTTACCGGGTGATCGACAAGACCCTTTCACTCGATGAACTCCGCGCCCGCCGTCAGGTTGTGCAGAACGTTACCGACCAGCGCGAAGCAAGACACCAGGCACAAGAAGCCGCCCGCATTGCTGCGAACGAGCAGGAAAGCAATAACCCGGATAACGCCGGACTGCTGACCACCGACGCGGAAAGCAACACCACCAACCTTGCCGCAAAAAATATCCGCATCCTGCTGAAAAAGCATTTTCCGGGCGTGAAGTTTTCCGTTCGCAAACGTGATTACACCTGCATTAACGTTTCCTGGACGGATGGCCCCACTCGTGAGGCTGTAGAGGCGATTGTGGACAAGTTTCAGGAAGGTAGCTTTAACGGTATGGAGGATATTTACGAGTACAACCACAGCGCGTTTAACCGCGTTTATGGCGGCGTACAATACCTGTTTTGCTCGCGTGATGTGAGCGACGAACTGATCGCGGAGTCTATCGATCTGCTTCGCCAGAAATACGGCGAAACCACTATCCCCGCAGATGTGACGCTGGAAGCCTACAAAAGCGGTGCGTTAAGCGGGCGCGGGCATGACTGCTTTACCTACGGGTTGGCCTCCGAAATCCGTACAAACGCACTGAAGGTGGATAAATCCAAGCGCTGAAATTAGCGCCCTTCGGGGCGCTTTTTTGTTGGTAGAACTTAATGAAATATATGTAATAATTGTATTTACTAATATTGACTTTAAGGCCGAAAAAGGCGATACTTATTTCATCGGGAGGCAATACCGCCGCCCGGTAACACAGCCCAAAGTGGCATCTAAGGAGTTATCTATGAACTATCTGATCATCATCCCAATCGCGTTTATTCTCGCCGCAGCCGCGCTGGCCCTTCCGTGGTTTATGGTTCGCCAGGGCTACCGCGAGCAAGTCCAGCTGGGCGGCGCGTGTACTACCGTGCTGGGTCTGGCCGCATCAACGGGCGTTTTCAGCTATGCCGATAACGTGCCGTTGGCGCTGCTGTATGGTTCTGCGTCGGTAGTCTCGTTCCTGTACGCGCTGGACTGTTTCCTGCCGCTTTATCTTTCCCGTAAATCTCGCTAACACACAGGCGGGGGGAAGCCCCCGCCAGCAAGGAGAAAATCATGAAATTTGGAATACTCGCACAGCAACAGGGTTTTGATCTGGAGTTGCAGATCCTGAAAAGCCAGCGCGGTTTTTACATCGGTACGGCCACCAATGAGGGCTACCCGGTATCAAGGGAATCCGCTGAATACTTCCCGGATAGCAGCACCGCGCAGCAGGCTTTGACGGATAACCGCTGGACACAGCGGGAGGATTGTTAATTAAATTGCAGGGCGGCTATTCGCCGCCCTGCATAACGAAAAGGAGGCCGGACGATGGTAGACCATGACGACGCACCGGAAAAAATTAAGTGCCTGGAGTGCGGGAAGGAGTTTTCTTTCCTGGCTCCTCATTTGAGTAAAGCCCACCAGATGAGCGCCAGACAGTACCGGGAACGCTGGGGCATACCACTACACACGCCGCTTGCCAGTGCCGGGCATTCCCGCCAGTGTCGGGAAAATGTTTTGCGCCGTATCCGGCGGGGCGAAATTCGCCCCGCTGACCAGCTCGCGCTCATGGCCGAAGGCCGGAAGAATGCTCCTGAACGAGCGACCAGCACTAGGTTGCATAAAGTGGCGGCGGCGAACGTCGCGCGGGTGCATCAGATATGGAAGCATTCTCCGGTGGTGAAGGTCGTTCCTGATACGCTCAGGGATGAAGCCGTGCAGAGAATGACGGCCAGAAAGGTGACTGGTGAGAAAGTTAAGGATATTGCCGCCGATCTGAATCTGTCGGTTGGGTGTCTGTACAAATGGGTGGCGAACGCTAAATAGGGCGTCTCCCTCCGGGCCGCTACGTCGTGCTGCGCATCGAGCCAGCCTTGCTGTCTCGCCCCTTCGGGCTTCCATCGCTGACGCTTGTGATAAACATGGATTGTGCAGCTCAACGGGTATCAGCTCGTTAAGCCCGGCGCTTGCAGCGGCCACAGGCCGCGCCGCGCCAACCGCCCCGCAACGGGGCTATAAGGCATCAAAAAAACTGAATACCTGATTTTCCCCCTGCCTGTAGCTAACTCACTGAAATAACGTAAATCCCGAAATGGGCGCCCGCCAGCTGCAGCTGCTTCTCAGCTGCTGCCGGCTACGAGTGTCGTTCAGCAAATTTGATCGTATCGGCCCACGTCACCAGCGGCGCTGTAAGCCCGCTTACAGCCCATCCGGGCGCGTCAGCTACGCTGACCCACCACGGACCCGGAAATCACGCCCTGAGCGTCGCAGAGCGCCGCCCAGCCCGCTCACCGGGACAGGGCTTATGTCTGGCCGTGGCGTGGTGTTGGGAGCGGTGGAAGGGATGGCTTAGCAGGAAGGGGGATTATTACGGCTAAAGCCGTAATGCTTTTTGAGTCCTCGCGCTTTGCGCTGCGGGGCTTCCGGCGCGTAGCGCCTCCCATGCGCTTCGCGCATCTTTTTAACTGCTGTAGTCGCATGAAATATATGTAATAAATGTATTTACTAATATTGACTTTGAGGCCAAAAAAGGCGATACTTATATTCATCGGGAGGCAATACCGCCGCCCGGTAACACAGCCCAAAGCGGCACCTTCGGAGTCTCAAATGAAACAACATATCGCTGCAATTATCCGCGAATACAACACCCCTACAGTAACCGTCGAAGTAGCCAATACAGACCGCTACGATAGTGAGCAGATCGAGATTCGCCAGATTGTTGATGGTCGTCTTATCTGGCGGGCGTGGGACTATGAGGCAGGTTTTGAAAACGACCTGCACCGCGAACTGGCCTATTACCATATCCCGGCCTGAATTGAGCTACGAGGAAACCACCATGAAAATCACCAATGATGCACAATTCAGCGCCGCATACGATTTAACTCATGCCCTTAGCCAGAGCGCGGGGCGCATTAAATATGGCTCGGAGTCGTTGAAGGTTGAAAAAGCGCGGGTAGCGTATTACTACCCAGATGTATTCAACGCGCTGACGCTGGGAAGCGTTACCCGCAAAGCCGAGTTTGTGAAGCGCATAACGGCCCACGTTGCGGAAGTGGATAGCGCCATCGCTCACTACCGGAAAACAAGATAAATAACCCGCCCGGTGAAAGCCGGGCAATACAGCCCAAAGCGGCACTTATCAGGAGTTAGCCTAATGACAAAAGTCACAACACCGTCCCAGCTGAAAGCAGAGCTGGAGAGCCAGAAAACCTACCTTCTCGAAGCCTGCCTGATGGCCTTCAATCAATTGCCGAACCAGCGAACAAAAGGCGCGTTCCCGTCAACATATGCGCTTGCAGCAAAGATTGATCACCTGTTGCAGCAGGAAAAAAAATAAGCCTCCCTACAACGACAAAGCCCGGTTAATACCGGGCTTTTCTGTATTGCACAATACACTAAAGGTTAAGCGCGTTTGCGTCCTGCGCCAGCCAGCATTGGTATGTTTCCTTTTGAAACTCCCCGCCGCAGCCGCCACCGGCTTTTGATTTTCCGCAGTGCTGGCATGTACCCAGCGCGGCTTTTTCTTTCTCCCACTGTTGCCAGTTGCGGATCAGCAGCAGCTGGAAAAACTCATTTGGTGAATAGGGTTGTTTACCCATCCGGCGTACCTGCCGTAGTTCTTCCAGTTGCGCGGCTTCATCGTGCGTTAGCGTGACTGTCACGCTAACGCCTTCGGCGCGTAACCGTTCGCGGCGGCGGGCTTGCCGCCGTCTGGCTAACATCCTCTCGCGTTCTGTTTTGTCCATATTTATCACCGTGACTGTCACGATTGAGAAAAGAGAAAAGGCCGGGAGTCCGGCCTTGTGGTTACTTCAGGATCAGTAAGGTCAGCGCCGCGCCAATGGCCGCGCCGACGATGGAACAAACAGCCGTCATGATCACGACGCGGTTAACGATGGTGCTGGCGTTGTTGTGCTGGAGTGATTGCCAGCGCGTCAGAAAGTCTGACCGCGCTTTGTTTTCCTCCTTCATCGCTGCCTGTATGTCTCTCAGGCTGCCGATGATTTCCGCTCTCGAATCGTCTGCCGTCAATTCAAGTGCGCTTTTGAGTTCGCCCAGCTGCTGAAGCATGTCGGCTTGTTCAACCTTCACTTGCTTCATGGCTTCTACAATTTCCTTCGCGTCTCCCAAAAACCAGTCCATCAATACGTCTAATTTATCGGGCTGCTTATCCATGCTTAATCTCCGATTAACAGGGAGAATGTTTTATCCAGGTTACTTTTAACCGGAATAGCCTGTTTCATGTAAGTATAACGACGCGCCATTTTGCGGCGTTCGTCTGCGTCAGCTGATGCTTTAGCGCGGGCTTTAAATTCTTCCGCATCTTCAGCGGTCAGCGTTTCAAACGAAATTTTGTGATGCGCAAGATATTCGTACACCTCACTATTATAGATCGCAGAGTTTTTATTAATGCGGCCTACTTTAGTTTGCTTCACGAAGTCGAAAATCGGGCTGAAAACATTTTCAACATCATCACCCGGATTAACGCGGTTTGGAACAAAGATAATCTTTTTGTTATCCACGCCAGCCTTGCTTAACGTGTGCGCCGTTTTCATACTTTCTTTGATGGCTTTATCTTCCGGTGTTACTGGAATGAAATACATATCAAATTCATTTGCGCCGCCATCGAAGCGGGACATTGCCATTAAAAACGGTTCCACGTTTGACGCGCCAATATCAATAATCGCTGCATCTTCAAAAACCACATCCTCAATCAGACGGGAGAAATCATCACCTTTAAAACTGGTGACATTTTCAATCCCTAAATCAGACGCTGACTGGTTAATGGTTTCGACCGCGAAAAATTTCGCATCTTTCAGGCGCGGGGCGAGAAGGTAAGTTGAAACTAAAGTTTTGCCAACGCTGCCACTGTAATTAATAACCGCTACTTTCATTGCACACCTCAATATTTTTTGATGAACTCATTAGGATCGAACTCGGCTCTTGCCTCGTCAAAAAATTCCTTTCCGATGATACCCGGTGACTGTTTCGTTTCGTCTCCCTCGGTCGCACTTTGTGTATTGTGCAATACATCTTTTTTCACCTGCTCAGACTTCGCGGGGTTTTCTGTATTGTGCAATACAGGTTTCTTCTGTTGCTCACTGGCTCCGGCTGATTCTGTATTGTGCAATACAGAATCAGGGGCGGTATGTTTCGCCCGGTTTTGCCTGGCCCGATACAGGGCAGTATCAAAACTTCGGACGTTCACATTCTCCAGGCCGAAGCGTTCAGATACCGCCTTGAAAACCTCCTCTCTGGAGACTCCCAGCGACAGCATTTCTTCTACTTCCGGCAACATCATCTGAATTGCTGCCCTGATGCTTTTGGGCTTCATAGTACCCTCATGTAGAATGATGTATTATTGATGTAATAGTGATGTATTTGTGTCGTATCAACTATCCCATGACGTAAGAGTGATGTAATTGTGGTGTAATGTCAACCATGAATTGACGTAATAGTGGTGTATTTGTGGTGTATGGGTATTCATGCAAGCATGAATACCGGGGTATTGAACGCTTTTTCACCAAAATACCCCTTAACCTCCGTAGATCGCTCCCACCAAACTGATTATTTTTTAGCCCTTAACCTGCTATACACCTAACGCAGTGCGATGAATCGCACTAACTAACTGATTAAAAAAACAAAAAATGAAATATTTAGGATTGCGTGTATTAAAAAGGTATTAAAAAAACAGCATAAGAGCATGGTTTATATGGAAATTCAGGTATTACTTTGTTAATACTTACCTCATGCGGTTAAACTACCGCCAGATTGAACACGAAAAATCACCAGTTGAGGACATGATGCCGATCATCACATGCAAGGTAACGGACGAAGAAAAAGAGCTTATCGACAGGCT
>NZ_CP114215.1:0-56617 GCF_056673345.1 Enterobacter cloacae complex sp. HYC074_NIDB | reverse complement strand
GAGAGAATACTTATTGCCTGCACCACCCATTACATCCGGGCTATGCTGGTCCTCTGGTCCGCAGCCTTCGGGGCTGTTTGCGTGGTCGAATATTTTCGCCCTGTATTACAACCTTTCGCTCTGCAGCATTTTAAGGGCATTACCACGCTTTCAGGTTGGATGTCTAATTTACTGGGTAGCCAGTTGACTATTATCGGTATCGTTTTTCCACTTGTCGTGGGCCTTATAAGTGTTCTGTTTCAAAAAAAATCAGCAAGGATGCATATTCAGTCAGCATATCAACTTCATTCCGGATATTTGTTTTCTGGTCTGAGTGGACTGTCACTTGCCGCATTTATTGTGGTGGGCGGTATGATGTTATCTGTTGGTGACAGATATCTTAATACAGCTTTCGCCGTTACTGCTTTTGTGTGGATGCTTTTCAATATTATTCTGTCTATCTGGTTCTTCGTCTCCAGTCTGAATGTCCTGGATGAGAGCAAGCGCGATCGACTATTGAATAAGTTTTTTTTGTCTCAGATAGTGGATGACTACATACAAAAAGCATATATTCTGGCGTGGCTGCGCTACCCGGGGGCTAACGTAGGTGAAAATTACCTCGGTAATATTAAAATACTGCCTTACTCAATCTCTGAGAAAAACGAGATGCTTCATGTTAAATCTAATGTCAGTAAAGGTGATGTTGTTACAGACATTTATATAAGGCCATTTTTATTTCTGCTGAGAAGGCTAGAGGCGGTAGATGGGCAGGATGCGGAAATTATCATTCTGCCCTCCTTTGGTGTTCGTTCCGGTGAACTGACTTTAATGTCATTGAAAAATATCAAGCCTGTTTCAGGATTGTGGCGGTGGTTATTTATCCGTTGTATTATAACAGGACGCCCTGAGAAGAAAAGGGATCTGGATGATATTACTTTTGATTTCTTTGGTGAGGCTTACGATGCACTTAATGATAAAAATATTAGCGTCTTCAGAGCAGGAATTGAAAGATTAACAGATACCTATACCTCTATCAAAAGAAGTTACAATTACGGGGTTGATAAAAATTATCTGGATGAAGTAAAAGAATCAGGTTTTAGCCATACTTTCAGTGATTCATTCCATTATGAATTGAGAAAGTTTTTTCGTGAATCCGTAAAATCAACGGAATATTCAGGCGAATATTTCCGTGAATCGATGGCCATTCCATTGCATGTGTACAGAAAAACACAGAGCACGTGTTTTACCGATTTCAGACAGTTTTTACTTTCGCTTTTCAGGGTGTGGCATGTGTTAAACGACTGGAAAGCGGGACTGGGGGGCCCCCTCTCGGCCAGCCAGGAGCTGACTCACCAGGCCCTTATCCGCGAGTTCATCGGACTGTGGGAAGGCTGGAGTATGACCACGATCACTGGCAAACCCGGGAGTGAAGATTCTACTGGCCGCCTGATGTATCATCTGCATAATACCGTCAGGCTTCTTATTCCGTCAGTGGTTGCCGATAATGCCTCTTCCGTGCGATATGCTCACGACGTTCTCTGCCTCTGGTTTAATCAGAACCGGTTTACACGGTACTGGGAGGAAGAGTACCGCTGGCACAGTTTCTTCCTGACTCCGGATTATCTGTCCCTGAAGGAGACAGAACCGCAGTGGGATATGTTACTCAGGGGCAGCATGTATAAAAAAGATGCGGCTTTGTCCATTATGTTTGCAAATGCCTTATCTGATTTGCGGTTGTTAATGGCAGGGTATCTTATTGCTCATTTTGAACCGCAAAAAAATATAGACTTAGCCGATCTTGTAAATCATCTCATTATGTCTGAATTATATGAAGATAGAGATACACATGACACGCTGACACCTGCATTCAGATGTTCTGTCGATATCATTGACATGATACTGAGAATTGAGCACTGTAATCTGCATACGAATACAAGCTGGTACAGCGGGTTATCCGAAACCATTGAGGTTATGAACTCATATAATGAAAGGCCTTACATTCCCGGGCGGGTGTATACAGGAGTAAATGAGGATATTGGCAGCCTCTACGGAGCGTTCTCCTTACTGGCCATAAAGCTCGCGCGACCAGCTGAACAGGTTACGCAGCGCGTTAATGAAGCCCTGGCGGGAAGGTTGTTTTCCTATTTCAGTAAAGACAGAATAATTTCTATTCTTGAACGACTGAAACGAGACCCTTCAGTTCCTTATGAAGGTTATATTATTTCAGAAGCGGATTATGCAACGAATGTGGTGTTCTTTAATGATGTTCTGGATAAATACATAGATGTCTTCAACCGTAGTAAAACGGCAGATATCGTTGCTGCTGAAGTAGACCAGGAGCGACTCAGAAATACTGATACTCGTCTTACAAACGAACTTCCTGGGGCATTGTCTGAAGATGTTCTGCTTAAATACTTCACGTTTACTCAAAATTCAGAATGTGATCGCAACTGGCTGGTGAGATACATTCCTGTTGGTGTTTCCAAAGATTATGTTGCCAGAGATCTTAATCAGAATGTCTACGGAGATTTTCCTTCGGTATCAGAAGTGAAGAGAAATATTCTCCACAGACTGCATTATGAACTGTGGAAATCACAGGCTAAATTAACAATTGAGGTCAATAATCTCGAAACGCTCTTAATGGAAGTCGCGCAACGGTCCGCTGATCAGAATAACTACATTCTGATGATCTATGGTTCCCGCTTCAGCGAAGAACTGAGGGAGCTGGTCTACCAGCCGGCAAGGCATGACGCGTTTAGCATACATGTTGATGTATCGGCCAGAGGTAGCCGCTCTCTGCCCTTCAGGATCAATAACTGTCTTATTTACCTTGTCCTCAATTCCGAACAGAAATTTTCACTTATGGTCAGTGCTGAATCCTTTGGTGAACTCAGGTTGTTCAGGTATCCGGATGGAACCCTTTTTAACACTTTCTACCGCAGCAACGGTGATCCACTTGAAGGTGTGATGAAAACGCTCTGGGAAATGGAGATGGAAATTACCGATACACCAGTGGTGCGGTTTGAACATCGCTGAGCAAAATTAAGGTGACCCCGGATGGGGTCGCTGTTAAATTGCTTTGTTGTTAATAATTAATTTGAATTGCGATATTTACAGCAATAATCCACTCATCACAACAATTCACTCTTTTTTGTGCTTATCCTGCAATAATCTCTCTCTTCCTCTCCTGAGATCCGAAAAGATGTTGTTCCGGATCTCTGCGAACCCCACCGGCGCGCAGTGGCCCCATAACACAATATGTAGTGGTATACTCAGCTACTGATGACGCTATATGTTGTGTCCCTCCCCTGCCCCGTGACCGCCCGCTCACCACCGGAAAAGGGCGCTTTGCTTATTCTCTCACCGTGGTACACTTCCGGAAACTTCGTAAAGCGCGAAAAGTCGGATCCGAACGGAACGGCCGTCCTGTAATTTAACGGCGTGGCTGTATGGCTGCTTGTTATCTCTAAGGTGATTATTTTGTATGTGAATTTCACGAAGTGAAATTAATGGCGACATAACAGTATGTTTCAGGCGGGCGTGAGTCAGCTGCATCCTTACGCTATACTGATATGCATATCATAAGTATGTATTCCGGAGTGCATTATGAAGCAGCGCATCACTGTCACCATAGACAGTGACAGTTATCAGTTACTGAAATCCGCAGACGTCAATATCTCCGCCCTGGTGAACAGGGCCATGCAGAATGAGGCCCGTCGTCTGCGTTCCGAACGCTGGCAGGCTGAAAATCAGGAAGGGATGGCCGAGGTTGCCCGCTTTATTGAGATGAACGGTTCATTCGCCGACGAAAACAGGGACTGGTGAGATGCAGTTTAAGGTTTATGCCTATAAAAGAGAGAGCCGCTATCGTCTGTTCGTGGATGTGCAGAGTGACATCATCGATACCCCCGGGCGACGGATGGTGATCCCGCTGGCCAGCGCCTGGCTGCTGTCGGATAAGGTTTCCCGTGAACTCTATCCGGTGGTGCACATCGGGGACGAAAGCTACCGCCTGATGACCACGGACATGGCCAGCGTCACGTCCTCCGTCACCGGGGAGGAAGTGGCCGATCTCAGCCACCGGGAAAATGACATCAAAAATGCGATAAACCTGATGTTCTGGGGAATTTGACAGCCTCCCCGCCCTGAAAGACATCGAGGATGTCAAAACGAAGCATTGCCGCAGAGCTTAACCCTCAGCATGAACTGCCCTCCGGAGCGGATGCCCTGCAGGCTTTCGCGGGGTCAGCTTAAACGAACGGTTCACGCAAAAACCCTAAGGAACAAATATGGCGGACGGAATTTCAGTCTGGGTACCGGTGATCTCCACGTTATCGGGAGGGATACTGACCGGAAGCATTGCCCTTCTGGTGAGCCGGTTGAATCATCGTTACGCTGGCGAACGTGAGGCTTTAGCGGCTGCAGAACGGCATCGCCACGAGCTAAAGATTGCTCAGGAATTACTGGATAAAGAACGTTTATTCATAGCAACTGAGTTGATTTTCTTACTGGAACAATTCGCGGAAGGCTGCGCTCGTATGGCCACAGACTGCGGCGAGCCTGATCCGCAGGGTGTATACACTCCAACGGAAAATCTTCCGGAGCTGATAATCAAGAATATTTCGGGTGACTGGCGGGCACTCCCCCCCCCCGATTATGTACCGGATCCATGAACTTCCGGTACTTCAGAATGAAGTCCGGAGACATCTCGCGGCTTATTATGAGCAGTACTGGGAGCCTCCCTATCTCTCCCCATATTATCGGGAACGTCAGTTCCATTATGCCCGTCTGGGGATAAAGGCCGTTATTCTGGCCCAGAGACTGCGAAAACTCGTCGGTCTGCCTGGAACCCGCCTCGATGCAACGGAATGGTCTGCACAACTCGTCCTCTCTAGGGTGTGGCGGAAAAAACGTAAAGAAAGAACCGAAGCTAAAATTCGTCGTCTGCGTAAAAAGACTGGGGAGAATTCATGATAATGCCTACCATTCAGGGGCAGAGAGTCACACATACCTCTGCTCAGTTGCCGGTGGCCATTGATTATCCGGCGGCACTGGCGTTGCGTCAGATGGCGCTCGTACAGGATGAACTGCCGAAATACCTGCTGGCGCCGGAAGTCAGCGCCCTGCTCCATTACGTGCCGGATCTTCACCGCAAGATGTTGCTTGCGACGCTGTGGAACACCGGTGCGCGTATTAATGAAGCGCTGGCGCTAACTCGTGGGGATTTTTCGCTGGCACCGCCGTATCCGTTTGTGCAGCTGGCCACACTCAAACAACGAACGGAGAAAGCGACCAGAACGGCCGGCCGTTCACCCGCCGGTAGTCAGGCGCATCGCCTGGTTCCGCTCTCCGATCACCACTACGTCAGCCAGCTGCAGATGATGGTGGCCACCCTGAAAATACCTTTGGAAAGACGCAACAAGCGTACCGGCAGAACAGAGAAAGCCCGCATCTGGGACATCACCGACCGGACAGTACGGACCTGGATTGGCGAAGCGGTTGAAGCGGCCGCCGTCGACGGGGTGACATTCTCGGTGCCGGTCACCCCGCATACGTTCCGCCACTCCTACGCGATGCATATGCTGTATGCCGGCATACCACTGAAGGTTTTGCAGAGCCTGATGGGCCACAAATCGATTAGCTCGACGGAAGTCTATACGAAGGTGTTCGCACTTGATGTTGCTGCGCGGCATCGAGTTCAGTTTCAGATGCCCGAAGCGGATGCGGTAGCCATGCTGAAAGGGAATATTTAAGTACTTAGGAGAATGATGCTGGCGAACGTCCTGCTCGCCGGGGAGGTCTGTCAGACGTTATCTGGACCAGCTGACGGGAATATCTGCTCTGTATTCCTCATACTGCTCATAGATCGCATGCTGAAGCATCGTAATACGTTCTGACAACCTGTTGGCGTCCGACATATGCCGCCATTCCCCCTCAATAGTGGTTTTCTGTCCATCCGGGAGATTGAGCGTGATCAATACCTTTGTATCACGAATAATCACCCCGTCAGTGAAAGAATTAAGACCACTCCTTACGGTATTATCTATCTGTATAGTTTCAAGTTTCATCTTGTTACCTCCTGTTGACCGGATCCCAAGCATAGATATCTGAATTCAAATTGCCTAGTGAAATGTCTGGATATGCCGCATTTTTCCCCTTATACAGCGAAGCTGGCCAAAGGCCAGCCCGCTTGGATTTATCGCTTTTGCCAGTAGATCAGCATGGCAAGGAACAGGATTGTTGCCCCCTGAGAAGCGGTCAGGAAAGTTTCCAGCAATGACATTATCGTAAAACTCCGCATTATTAATTTCAGGTGTGTGATTCAGGGGCCTTAGTCCCCCTTTTACAGGACGTAGTGTTCTGTCACGACGGAAGCCAGGGTTAATAAAAACGATTCGAATATGTCTGCAGGGACGATAGAAATCTTCGTGCGGGTTGTCTCGCTGTAGCCGGCTCTGGAGAGCGACTCGGGGGAGGAGTAGTATCTTCCGGCCACGGATATGATCGAGCCAGCAGTGCTCGCCGCAGTCGAGCGACAGGGCGAAGCCCCGAGTGAGCGAGGAAGCACCAGGGAACAAAACTTATAAATTCTGCTTACGCTCAATGCCTGAAAAATCACCTCCCCTCGGGGTTATCCACTTATCCACGGGCATATTTTTATAAAGTACTTTTTTATTCTTTTTCTTTATTTTACATCTTTTAGGGAGCCTGAAAGCCGCGTACAGTGCGGCCTGAGAGGGGGCCTGTATGGGCAACTGGTAAACATAATATGGGAAATTAATCACGTATCAGTGGGTTTTGTGTCAACAAGCTATGGGATACGCATCAACAAGCTATGGGAAAGAGGTCAAGTTCAGTTCTCAATTATCCACTTGTGGATAAAGTGCAGATTTTTCCGGTGGATAAGTATCGCGATAGCTTGCAATTTCTGTTTTCACTGTCATTATGGGTGGGTAAAAATTTACCCATAGGCATTGAAATGGATACTCAAGCACTCTTGCCAGCTACTAAAACGTTTAAAAAACGCGCCAGTATAAAGCAATCTAACGAATTGACCGAAGCTGCATATTACCTGCCTCTTCAGGCAAAACGTGTGCTGTGGTTATGCCTCATGCAGGCCTATTTTAATGACAGCCAGGAAGATGACTCTGACGTATTGCCGCTCTTCAAAATCAGCGTTTCCGATTACGTCAAATACTTCAATGTCGCTACGTCTGTCGCCAGTCGTGATGTGAAGGCTGGGGTAAATGCTCTGGGCGAATCAACGGTTACCTTTTATCCAAAAGAAGGTGAGTTTGAAGAAGTTAAACGTCCGTGGCTGGCTGAAGCAGGAATGAAGCGAGGCCGGGGTTCTTGGCAGATTGAATTTAACTACAAGGTCATGCCATTCCTGGTCGGCTTAACCTCCCAGTTCACTACCTATTCTCTCTATGACTGTGGCCAGCTTAATAGTGTTCGTGTCATCCGGCTTTATGAAAGCCTGTGTCAGTTCCGGAGCACTGGTGTCTGGATCACCACACATGACTGGTTATGTGAAAGGTTTATGCTCCCTGCCTCGCAGAAAAACAATATTGCTGAAATGAAGCGTACCTTCCTGGAACCTGCTCTGAAGAAAATTAATGAGAAGACGCCATTAAAGGTAACATATACCACTGAAGAAGATGGTCGCTTGCTGTTTAATTTTCTTGATAAAAAACAATAGTCTGTAATTTTTATTTCCTCCCCCCTTAGTTTGTTGCTGACATATGGGGGGATACTGAACTTGCTGTGTTTCCCATAGTGCTTGCCTAACTTGACCTGTTTCCCGCAATCGCGGCTGTCTGCGTAGTTGACCTGTTTCCCACAGTCCGGGCCGTCTGCGGAGTTGACCTGTTTCCCACAGTCCCGGTCGTCTGCAAAGTTGACCTGTTTCCCACAGTCCCGGTCGTCTGCAAAGTTGACCTGTTTCCCACAGTCCGGGCCGTACGCGGAGTTGACCTGTTTCCCACACTCCCGACCGTCCGAGAAGTTGACCTGTTTCCCATAGTCCGGGCCGTCCGAGAAGCTGACCTGTTTCCCTTAGTCCGGGCCGTCCGCGAAGTTGACCTGTTCCCCACACTCCCGGCCGCCCGCGAAGTTGACCTGTTTCCCACAGTCCGGGCCGTCTGCAAAGTTGACCTGTTTCCCACAGTCCCGGCCGCCCGCGAAGTTGACCTGTTTCCCATAATCCGGGCCGTCCGCGAAGTTGACCTGTTCCCCACACTCCCGGCCGCCCGTGAAGTTGACCTGTTTCCCATAGTCCGGGCCGTCCGCGAAGTTGACCTGTTTCCCATAGTCCGGAGCGTCCATTAAAGTTGACCTGTTTCCCACAGAGGATGGAAAACTCTTCTTGTGCTGAGCGTAAGAGCTATCTGCCGGAACGGTTCCTCTTCGCTTCCTCGCCAGTTCGCTCGCTACGCTCGGTTACATGGCTGCGGCGAGCGCTGATACATAAGGCTCAGCATTGCACTGGTCGTAACTAAAATCAGAATCCTTCTGAATGACTCTCCTGTCTTGCAAGTTGAATACCTTTCTCAAAGCCCTTTTGTATGAGTTGCTGTTGATGGTCAAAAGTGCGTCTGCGTGTTGCTGCAGTGTGATTTAGTAGCACGCCCGTCGAGCTTCATCCCCCTTCTGTTGAGAGCGAAATCAAAACAATATGATTTTTTTCTTGCAACATGACACTTTTTGTTCAAAATGACAAAAAACGTCATGAGGTGATAAATGGACAATATTGAGCAGTTACGGAAAGTCGCTACACGTGCAGGTAAGCTTCTGACATCTTTGAGCGAAAGTATCCGACAGCAAAAAGAGGAATTGAAGCTTACCGAGTTCTATCAGGAATACAGCAAAGCCGCTCTGTATAAGCTGCCTAAGCTCAGTAAAGGCAGTGTTGAGTATGCTGTGTCCGAAATGGAAGCCGGTGGCTACATTTTTAAAAAGAAACCTTCTGGTAATACGATGAAATACGCGATGACGATTCAGAATGTCATCGATCTGTATAACCATCGTAAAGTACCGAAGTACAGGGATCGCTTCGATAAAGCCTTTACGATTTTTGTATGTAATCTTAAAGGTGGTGGTTCCAAGACAGTTTCTACCGCTTCATTATCACATGCTTTTCGAGCTCATCCTCAGCTTCTGTTCGAAGACCTGCGTATTCTGGCCATCGATTTCGATCCGCAGGCATCTCTGACAATGTTCCTGAGCCATGAGAATTCAGTGGGCTTGGTTGAAAATACGGCTGCTCAGGCCATGCTCCAGAACGTGTCTCGTGAAGAATTACTTTCCGATTTTATAGTACCGTCTATTATCCCTGGTGTTGATGTAATCCCCGCTTCCATTGACGATGCATTCCTTGCTGAAGGCTGGAAGGGATTGTGTGAAGAACATCTGCCAGGGAAAAATATTCATGCGGTGCTTAAAGAGAACATTATCGACAAGCTCCAGCATGACTACGACTTTATTTTCCTTGATAGTGGTCCTCACCTTGATGCGTTCCTGAAAAACTGCATTGGGGCGGCAGACCTGATGTTGACCCCTCTTCCACCGGCGACGGTTGATTTTCATTCTTCCCTGAAGTTTGTGGCCAGCCTCCCTGCCCTCATAGATTCCATCGAAATGGATGGGCACACCTGCAATCTCATCGGTAATGTCGGCTTCATGTCCAAGATCCTGAACAAGTCTGATCACAAAATTTGCCATAGTCAGGCCAAAGAGGTTTTCGGTGCCGATATGCTAGACATGGTTCTGCCAAGACTGGATGGTTTCGAACGTTGTGGGGAGACTTTTGACACAGTTATTTCAGCAAATCCAGCAACCTATGATGGAAGTACAGAGGCACTAAAAAGCGCAAAATCAGCAGCGGAAGACTTTGCGAAGGCAGTCTTTGATCGCATCGAGTTCATTCGTACTAACGGAGGTATGTGATGTCGAATGAGAAAAGAAAAACCATCGGCAGACAGTTAAATACTCAGGCGTCAATGCTCGAAATGGCTGACACCGGTAGAAGTCAGGTATTTACCTTAAAAACCGGCAGGAAGGTAACGTTCAGGTTTGTTCGGGTGCCTGCATCTGAAGTTGAAAGTAAGACCTTCGTAAACCAGGAAAACAATGGAAGAGATCAACTTGCACTGACCAGGGAGTCTCTGAAATCCATTATCCAGACGATTAAGTTTCAGCAGTTCTTTCCCTGTATTGGTATTAAGCAAAGTGAAAGGATTGAGATACTGGATGGTTCAAGACGGCGAGCCTCAGCAATTTTTGTCCGTACAGGCCTTGATGTAATGGTTACCGAAGAACATTTATCAGCTGATGAAGCTCGCCAACTGGCTAAAGATATCCAGACAGCTAAAGAACATAATCTTCGGGAGATTGGTCTGAGATTGATCGCTCTTAAAGAGTCCGGATTTAATCAAAAGGAAATTGCTGAACTGGAGGGATTATCTCAGGCTAAAGTTACCAGGGCGCTGCAGGCGGCGGCCGTACCGCAAGACTTAATTTCTCTGTTCCCGGTTCAGTCGGAGCTATCGTTTAGTGATTATAAACTTCTTTTAGAAGTTAATGAAAAACTCGGTGAAAAGGGATTAACGCCTGAAGAACTCATTCAGTCTGTATCAGCTCAGCTCGATGCAATTTTGAGTGATGGCGAGCGACCAGAAGACGAACAGAAAGCCAGTATTCTGAAGCTGATTTCTCAGGCATCTCAGGCATTGATAGATCCATCTCCCAAGGAAAAGTCAGTGGTTTCCCCACTCTGGTCTTTTGAAGAAAAGGACAAGTTCGCGCGTAAGCGTGTGAAAGGGCGCACGCTGACTTATGAGTTTAGCCGTATGTCAAAAGTGATTCAGGATGAACTGGACAAGGCTATCAACGAAGTCCTTGACAGAAATTTGAGTCAATAATTTCGCCATGGCGATTTCACATCTAACTTATTGTAATTAGGCAGTTTAGGTTGAGAATTTCACGGTGAAATCGCCATAGTTTCACGCCAGTTTCGCTGCAGGAATATCTGACCATCGTGTCGTATAAGCAGGAGAAAGCATCTCCCGTTTCATCTGCCATTCCGGGGCCATACCCCGCCCCGCAAACCATACTTTACCCAGCCCTGAGTTGTTGATCCCGTCCAGAACCCTCATCAGCTCAGCACTGTGAGGGCGTGGCGGGCGTTCGTCGAACAGTTGCAGCTGCGAAACTCCGGAGCCGGTGAAGTCATTCAGCATAACTCCGGCTTTGGCATACCGGTGCCCATCCCTCCAGATACGCTCCAGAGCCGTTGTAGCGGCTGCAATGATGTCCCTGGTGTCCTGAGTGGGTGTAAGAAGTTTTTCCGTAGCCACGTTGCCGTAGTAAGGCTCTTTAATGGCGAACGGAGACGTTTTGATGAAAACGGAAATATGCCGGCAATACTGGTGCTCTTTACGCAGTTTTTCAGAGGCCCGCTCTGCGTGCTGACAGATAGCCTGACGGAGTGACTCGTACTCCGTGATCTTCACGCCAAAACTGCGGCTGCAGACAATTTGCTGTTTCGTCGGAGGGGCTTCCTCAAGCGAAAGGCAGCTTTCCCCGTTCAGTTCCCGTACCGTTCGCTCAAGGACGACAGAAAAATTTTTGCGGATGAAGGCCGGGTTCGTCAGAGCCAGATCGAGCGCGGTTTTTATGCCCAGCACATTTAGCTTGCGTGCAATACGGTTACCCACCCCCCAGATTTCTTCAACCGGCTGCAGTGAAAGCAGTTTCCGCGTCCTTTGCGGATTTCCCCTGGTCAGAGCGAGTACGCCATGAAACTGTTTCCACTCTTTTGAGGCCCACTGGGCTGATTTTGCGAGGGTTTTCGTTGGTCCGGCGCCCACGCCAATGGTCAGGCGGGTACAGTCATACACCTGCTGACGCAGCTGCCGGGCGAAGTCCTCAAGCCCCATACAGTGCTCCACGCCGGTCAGGTCGAGGAACATCTCATCAATTGAATACTGTTCCACCCTGGGGGCCAGTTCCTCCAGGCAGTTCATCACGCGCGCCGATATCGAGGCGTAAAGTTCATAATTACTTGAAAACGCATATATTTTTTCCGGGTATCTTTCGTTTTTTATCTGAAACCACGGAGTTCCCATTTTGATCCAGGGCTTCGCCTCGGCACTGCGAGCGATTACATTCCCGTCGTTGTTGCTCAGGACGACTATCGGCTTTCCTTTCAAATCCGGGCGGAAAACACGTTCACAGCTGGCATAGAAGCTGTTCACATCGGCCAGGGCAAACATCAGTACATCTCCCTCGGGCGGTGGATGATATGCGTGACGACGCCAAAGATATCCAGCTCGTCGGGATCAGGATAAATCGGCGACCAGGAGGCATTCATGGGCTGCAGCGTCAGTCGCGGCGTCAGCAGAAGCCGTTTCACCGTAAACTCCCCCTGCATGCTGGCGACAACGATATCGCCGTGCCGCGGCTTTTCAGCACTGTCCACAACCAGCAGATCGCCATTGTACAGACTGCCGTCGGCCATGCTGTCTCCGCTGGCACGCAGGTAGTACGTCGCGCTCGGATGCCGTATGCAGTAATCATGGAGATCCAGATCGGACTCGACATAGTCAGCAGCAGGGCTGGGAAAACCGCAGCTGGCCAGATCGGCAAACAATGGATGGGCCTGTGGCGGGAGTTCTTTCCCGGTGCTGAAAAGTTGTAGTTTCATCTTTCCTCCTGACACTCTAATTTTACTGGTTATACATACAGTGTGCGCCGGGAGACCGGTAGAGATCAAGGGGTGAAAGTCCCCGACCATTGAAGGACCAGCAATCCACAAGGTCCCCGAGTCATGCGTTGCATACCGCGAGGTATGGGGCGAAGCGTTGACAGGGGTGTTGACAGGCCAGCCATTGAGCCACGAAATGTATATTAAATTACCGGGTGCCGACGTTGTACTGTTAACGGAAGGCAACATCATAGGGTGCGATACTGCGAGTGCCACATGGACCCGGCGGGGTCTGAGACCCTGGCATGTCAATACGATCTCTACGCGGGAACCGGGAGATCTCCCCTCTGACCATCTGCCAGTGTCGGAGATGGCCCGCACCGGGAAGACGAGGAGTCATAGCCGGTGATGTACGGAGAGGAGAAGTCGGACTCGCTCATAGTAGCGGCGAAGCAGGCGAACAACCCGAAAGGAGCGGAGTCAGTGGAGCGAAGGAGCGGGGCCAAGGGGAACGTGGAACAGCCACACATGCGCCGGACACAGAGCCGGGAAAGCATGTCACAGAGGCTGTCACGCGTGCGGGAAGCTGCGAAGCAGCGGAAGAAAGAACGGTTTACAGCATTGTTCCACCTGCTGACAGTCGAAGCACTGGAAGCCGCATTCCTCTCCCTGAGCAGGAAAGCGGCCGCCGGAGTGGATGGCATCAGGTGGATGGACTACGCCGGAAACATGAAGAACAACATAACAGATCTGCACCGGAGGCTACATCAGGGCAGCTACAGGGCGCAGCCCGGCAGGCGTCACTACATCCCAAAAGCGGATGGAAAACAACGCCCGCTCGGCATCGCCTCGCTGGAGGACAAGATCGTCCAGTATGCGCTGGTGAAAATCCTGAACGCAGTCTATGAAAACGACTTTATGGGGTTCTCATACGGGTTCAGACCCGGGCGAAGCCAGCACGATGCACTGGACGCACTGGCCACAGGGCTGGTACGCACTAACGTAAACTGGGTACTGGATGCCGACATCAGACAGTTCTTTGACAGGGTGAGCCACGAATGGCTGATCAGGTTCACAGAGCATCGGATCGGCGACCGGAGGGTAATCAGGCTCATACGTAAGTGGCTCACTGCCGGGACGTCGGAGGAGGGTCAATGGCGAGCAACGGAGGAAGGCACCCCACAGGGTGCGGTCATCTCACCGCTGCTGGCAAACATATACCTCCACTACGTCTTCGATCTGTGGGCGCATCAGTGGCGACGTCGCTATGCCACAGGCAATGTGGTAATGGTCAGATACGCCGATGACATCGTCATCGGGTTCGACAAACGATACGATGCCCGGCGCTTCCGTATAGCCATGCAGCGCAGACTGAGGGAGTTCGGACTCACGGTTCACCCGGAGAAAACCCGTCTGATGGAGTTCGGCCGCTTCGCTGCCGAAAACCGTGCCATCAGGGGAAAAGGCAAACCAGAAACGTTCAACTTCCTCGGGTTCACGCACATCAGCGGGAAAGATCGCAACGGCAGGTTCATGCTGATACGAAAGACCCGCCGGGATCGGATGACGGCAACTCTGAAAGCCATCAAAGACGGTCTGCGAAGGCGCTGGCATTACTCAATCCCCGAACAGGGAAAATGGCTCAGGAGAGTGGTTCAGGGATACCTGAACTATCACTCGGTACCGGGCAACTTCCCCACCATGCAGAAGTTCAGGACACACGTAACAAACCTCTGGCGCCGGGCGCTCAGGCGCAGGAGCCAGAAGGATGATACGACCTGGACGAAAGCAAACAAACTGGCAGCCGCATGGCTACCAAGGGTTCGGGTTCTTCATCCATGGCCTGTGGAGCGGTTCACCGCCAGACACCCGAGGCAGGAGCCCGGTGCGTAAATCGCGCACGCCGGGATCTGTGCGGGGGGTATCCGGTAACGGGTATCCCTACCGCGACATATTTAACAGCGTGACGATAATCCAGATCGCCTGCCGGGTAATGGTGCCAACTTACTGATTTAGTGTACGATGGTGTCTTTGAGGTGCTCCAGTGGCTTCCATCTCCATCAGTTGTCCCTCCTGCTCAGCTACTGAAGGCGTGGTGCGTAACGGCAAAAGCACTGCCGGACATCAGCGCTATCTCTGCTCTCACTGCCGTAAAACATGGCAACTACAGTTCACTTACACCGCCTCTCAGCCCGGTACGCACCAGAAAATCATTGATATGGCCATGAATGGCGTTGGATGCCGGGCAACCGCCCGCATTATGGGCGTTGGCCTCAACACGATTTTACGTCACTTAAAAAACTCAGACCGCAGTCGGTAACCTCACGCATACAACCGGGCAGTGACGTCATTGTTTGCGCGGAAATGGACGAACAGTGGGGTTATGTCGGCGCTAAATCACGCCAGCGCTGGTTGTTTTACGCGTATGACAGGATACGGAGGACGGTTGTGGCGCACGTTGTCCACGCTGGAGCGTCTTCTGGGCCTGCTGTCGGCCTTTGAGGTCGTGGTATGGATGACGGATGGCTGGCCGCTTTATGAATCCCGCCTGAAGGGAGAACTGCACGTTATCAGCAAGCGATATACGCAGCGAATTGAGCGGCATAACCAGAATCTGAGGCAGCATCTGGCAAGGCTGGGCAGGAAGTCACTGTCGTTCTCAAAATCGGTGGCGCTGCATGACAAAGTCATCGGGCATTATCTGAACATAAAACACTATCAGTAAGTTGGAGTCATTACCAACCAGTTCACCACCTACTCGCTCCGCGATTGTGGCAGTCTTCGAAATCCCCGGACGATCCGCCTTTATGAAAGTCTTGCTCAATTCAAATCTTCAGGCTTATGGGTTACTACTCATGCTTGGTTAAATGACCGTTTCGTCTTACCGGAATCCCAGCAGAAGAACTTGGCAGAGTTGAAACGATCTTTCCTTGATCCTGCACTCAAGCAGATAAATGAGAAAACACCTTTACTTGCTAAGTATAGTATTGATGATTCAGGAAAATTTCTGTTCTCAATAATTGATAAGCAAAATCCCGTCTGACATAAATCAGCACACATGAGCCTGTCATTTGACAAATTTTTGTCATGAAGATGGGCGGATTTCCACACAGCACCGGCGCCCGGTAAGGTGGGCGGATTCCCACACGGCACCGGCGCGCGGCAAGGTGGGCGGATTTCCACACGGCACCGGCGCCCGGTAAGGTGGGCGGATTCCCACACGGCACCGGCGCCCGGCAAGGTGGGCGGATTCCCACACGGCACCGGCGCCCGGTAAGGTGGGCGGATTCCCACACGGCACCGGCGCGCGGCAAGGTGGGCGGATTCCCACACGGCACCGGCGCGCGGCAAGGTGGGCGGATTTCCACACGGCACCGGCGCCCGGCAAGGTGGGCCGATTCCCATATCGACATGTATGTAGCTTGTGTTATCTGTGGATTGTGCAGCTCAGCGGGTCGCTGGTCGTATGGCGGAGTGTCCCCCGTAACCGGCCGCGTGCGGCCGCTAACGCGCAGTACGGCGCCGCGTCCCGCAGACGGGCCGCCGTTCCCGCGCGCAGCACTGCGCACCCCCGTGGGGGACGTACGGCAGCTGCGTGGCGGTGAGCGGGATTAGGGCTTTGCAGCTACCGTGTTAAGTTCCCTGGTGTCGCTGAAATAGTTGATGAACATCCCCCTAAGCGTCAGCAGCAAGCTGCCGCCGCTTAGGCCCCGGAAATCACGCCCTTTACGTCGTAAACGCCGTAAAGCCCGCTCACCGGGGTTAAAAGGGATTACTTTGACTTCTTCATTGCTGTTCGCGAGTTAAGGCTAATCAGGGCAGGGGGTAGGGTGGCAGAATTTATAGCCCGGCAACCGGCTACGCCGGGCTTTCGGCGCCATTTTACAACACAGACGGCTTTGTTGAATAAATCGAACTTTTGCTGAGTTGAAGGATCAGATCACGCATCTTCCCGACAACGCAGACCGTTCCGTGGCAAAGCAAAAGTTCAAAATAACCAACTGGCCCACCTACAATAAAGCCCTCATCAACCATGGCTCCATAACTTTCTGGCTGGATGATGAAGCTATTCAGGCCTGGTATGAGTCGGCAACGCCTTCATCACGGGGAAGACCTCAGCGCTATTCTGATCTCGCCATCACCACCGTTCTGGTCATTAAACGCGTGTTCAGGTTGACCCTGCGGGCTGCACAGGGTTTTATTGATTCCATTTTTACACTGATGAATGTTCCGTTGCGCTGCCCGGATTACACCAGTGTCAGCAGGCGCGCAAAGTCGGTTAATGTCAGTTTCAAAACGTTCACCCGAGGTGAAATCGCGCATCTGGTGATTGATTCCACCGGGCTGAAGGTCTTTGGTGAAGGCGAATGGAAAGTCAAAAAACACGGCAAAGAACGCCGTCGTATATGGCGAAAGTTGCATCTGGCAGTTGACAGCAACACACATGAAATCATCTGTGCAAACCTGTCGCTGAACAATGTGACGGACTCAGAAGCCTTCCCGGGTCTTATCCGGCAGACTCACAGAAAAATCAGGGCAGCATCGGCAGACGGCGCTTACGACACCCAACTCTGTCACGATGAACTGCGGCGTAAGAAAATCAGCGCGCTTATCCCGCCCCGAAAAGGCGCGGGTTACTGGCCCGGTGAATATGCAGACCGTAACCGTGCTGTTGCGAATCAGCGGCTGACCGGGAGTAATGCGCGGTGGAAATGGACAACAGATTATAACCGTCGCTCGATAGCGGAAACGGCGATGTACCGGGTAAAACAGCTGTTCGGAGGTTCACTGACACTGCGTGACTACGATGGTCAGGTTGCAGAGGCTATGGCCCTGGTACGAGCGCTGAACAAAATGACGAAAGCAGGTATGCCTGAAAGCGTGCGTATTGCCTGAAAACACAACCCGCTACGGGGGAGACTTACCCGAAATCTGATTTATTCAACAAAGCCGCGCGGGGCTAACAGGTAAGATGAAATTAAGGTTTTACGAACACTGCCACTGTAATTAATTACCGCTACTTTCATAAATCACCTCAGAATTTTTTGTTGAACTTCTTAGGGTCGAAATTCTCACCGATTTTCTTGAAGAATTCTTTATCAATAATGCCGGGACTCTCTGCTTTTTTACTTTCCTGCACTTCAGGCTCAGACGGTTGTGTATTGTGCAATACACTTTCCGCTGCACCCTTCGCGCTACTCTTATCATGCGTATTGTGCAATACATTTTTTCGGTTTTGCCGCGTTCTATACAGTGCCATCTCAAGCCCTTTGGCTGTTACCGAAAAGCTGTATTCGCTGTCGAGGATTTCAGCAATTTCATGCCGCGTTAGCCCTCTGTCCAGCCAGTTCTCGATTTCATTTAGGCGCAATCTGACAGCAGCCGATAAGTTGCGGGGTTTCAGATCTGCTGGTTTATTCATAACCCCCTCCGTTGTATGAAAATGACTCTACAACACTCGTAAGAAGGGGTCAATCGAGTTTTGTAGTTTATCTGTAGTTTTATTGTAGTCTATTTGTAGTCTGTCACGTTTTTTGTAGTTTATTTGTAGTTTTATTGTAGTCTATTTGTAGTCTTACAACACTAAGGCAAAACGTTTTTTGTAGTTTATCTGTAGTTTATCTGTAGTTTTTGGTTGCTCAGATGGTCATGCAAGCATGACCATCAAAGAATAGGACGCTTTTTAGCCAAATGCCCCTTAACCTACGGAGATCGCCCTACCAAAAAAAGATGATTTTTTATCCCTTAACCTGCTATACACCTAACGCAGCGTGATAAATCACGCTATCGCACTGATTTAAAAGAAAAAAAACAAAATTTAGCCATGCTGCGGTATTACCCAGGTATTACAAATCAAATCTAAATTACTGATTTAAATAACTTTTTATTTATTACTTTGGTAATACTATGATTTCACCGTATTAGACACCCTTTTTTCGTTTAAAAAATGCACAAATTGAGGACTGAATGGGCTTTGTTGAATAAATCGAACTTTTGCTGAGTTGAAGGATCAGATCACGCATCTTCCCGACAACGCAGACCGTTCCGTGGCAAAGCAAAAGTTCAAAATCACCAACTGGCCCACCTACAATAAAGCCCTCATCAACCGTGGCTCCATAACTTTCTGGCTGGATGATGAAGCTATTCAGGCCTGGTATGAGTCAGCAACACCTTCTTCACGAGGCAGACCTCAGCGCTATTCTGACCTTGCCATCACGACTGTGCTGGTCATTAAACGCGTATTCAGGCTGACCCTGCGCGCTGCGCAGGGCTTTATTGATTCCATTTTTTCTCTGATGAACGTTCCGCTACGTTGCCCGGATTACAGCTGTGTCAGCAGGCGGGCAAAGTCGGTTAACGTCAGTTTCAAAACGTTCACCCGGGGTGAAATCGCGCATCTGGTGATTGATTCCACCGGGCTGAAGGTCTTTGGTGAAGGCGAGTGGAAAGTCAAAAAGCATGGCCAGGAACGCCGTCGTATATGGCGAAAGTTGCATCTGGCAGTTGACAGCAACACACATGAAATCATCTGTGCAGACCTGTCGCTGAACAATGTGACGGACTCAGAAGCCTTCCCGGGTCTTATCCGGCAGACTCACAGAAAAATCAGGGCAGCATCGGCAGACGGCGCTTACGACACCCGGCTCTGTCACGATGAACTGCGGCGTAAGAAAATCAGCGCGCTTATCCCGCCCCGAAAAGGTGCGGGTTACTGGCCCGGTGAATATGCAGACCGTAACCGTGCAGTGGCTAATCAGCGAATGACCGGGAGTAATGCGCGGTGGAAATGGACAACAGATTACAACCGTCGCTCGATAGCGGAAACGGCGATGTACCGGGTAAAACAGCTGTTCGGGGGTTCACTGACGCTGCGTGACTACGATGGTCAGGTTGCGGAGGCTATGGCCCTGGTACGAGCGCTGAACAAAATGACGAAAGCAGGTATGCCTGAAAGCGTGCGTATTGCCTGAAAACACAACCCGCTACGGGGGAGACTTACCCGAAATCTGATTTATTCAACAAAGCCACGGTGTGGATAAGCCACCGTGCCGGGGCGTTTTTGTTTCATCCAGCAGCTCACCCAGCACGGGCCTGGCGTTGTCTGCCATATCAGCACCGCATTTTTGACCCAGAATTGCCGTAAATGCCCACAGCTGCTCAGCCGTCAATCCCGCATTCAGACTGATGGCATAATGGCTTTTCAGTTGGCTGGTGACACCGGGAATTGCAGCCAGAAACGAAATGGTGGCCAGCTCCCTCGTCTGCCAGCTCAGGGTGTCACGCTGGAAAATATCACCAAACAGGTGCGTTTTAAGGAACTGGTCAATTGCAGGCGCAAAGGTAAATAGCGGGCCTGTTACGGGTTTCCCGATAAGACGCGTCTGGTTTTGCGTGCCACCTTCAAGGGCATTCCAGTTCTCAGGAAAAGAGGATGCGTCTTCTCCCGCATTATCCGTAATTCCTTGCTGCTGACGCTGTTCCACCACGCCCATAAGCACGCCAAGGGCATTCAGGCTGCGAGGAAAACCGGCATAGGCATAGAGCTGAATCAGGACTTCTTTGATTTCATTGATGGTAAGGCCTGTATCCAGCCCGTGCTGTATTTCAGCAGCGAGTTTTTCTGTGTCGCCCTTTGCGGCGAAAGCCGCAATTGGAATAATGGCCTGCTGTTTATTGTCCAGCCTGTTTTGCATAACAAATCTCCGGGTGTATTGCGAAAAAGAGAAGGGCGTGCGCCCTGATACCGGCAGTGTATGCAAAGCAGGATTCAATGATAATACGGGTAAATATGCATGGACTTATGCATGGCGCTCATTAATGCGGGGATGACATCAGCAGAATACCAAAGATGGCTCCCGGGTTAATGGCATTTTGGCTTGAGGCAGACCGGATATTGGGTGCCTGCCTCATGGCATGTGTGAGGGTTATTGATAGTGGCTATCTGCCCAGTCGAGCATATTCTCAAGTAAGGATCGCAGCAGCGCCTGAAGTTGAGGGGCCTTTTCCTCTGCATACGCATAAGGCGCCATTTCGTTCATATAATTGACCTGCGCCAGTTCAAGTTGCACGGCATGAATATTCGCGTCAGGCTGTCCGTATGCCCGGGTAATATAGCCGCCCTTAAACCGGCCATTAAGCACATGGCTGAATGGCGACTGTTTCTGACAGCAATCGACCAGACGGTCGCTCAGGGCTGCAGCGCAACTGGCGCCGCCGTTGGTACCGAGGTTCAAATCAGGCAACCGACCATCAAACAGACGCGGGATAACCGATGCAATAGAATGCGCGTCAAACAGCAGTGCATAACCAAACTGGTGTTTTATCCGCGCCAGCTCTGACTGGATACGCTGGTGGTAAGGGTGCCAGATTTGCGCCAGATAGTGCCGACGATGGGCGGCTGTCGGCGTCATGCCGGGCGTAAAGCTGTCCCGACCATCAAATAAAGTCTCCGGGTACAATCCTGTGGTGGCGGTGGTATAGAGCGGCGTATCGTCAGCAGGGCGATTCAGGTCGATAACAAAACGGGAATAATTCCCGACCAGCATACTGGCGCCGAGGGCGTGAGCAAAATCGTACAGGCGGGGAATATGCCAGTCGGTATCGCCAAGCGGGCGTGCGGCATCGCTCAGACCATTGTCGACCTCCGGCGTCAGTTGTGTTCCCGCGTGGGGAATACTGATAAGCAACGGTGCACTGCCAGCCGTGAAATGGTAAGGATCGATAATGTCAGTCATAGCTGAAAGGCTCATGGATGAACGTTTCCTCGTATTTTCCCGCGATAGACCACCGTGCAGGGCAATTGACCGCCCAGCCAGTAGATCAGTTCAGCCGGTCGCGACAGCGGCCAGTGGATAAAATCGGCAACCTTACCTTCGGCAAGCGTACCGTGAGACGCGGCCAGACCGAGGGCGCGCGCGCCGTGGCACGTAATCCCGGCCAGCGCTTCCTCCGGCGTCAGACCAAACAGTGTACAGCCCATATTCAGCATCAGGCGCAATGACAGCACCGGGGATGTCCCCGGGTTGGCATCACTCGCCAGGGCCATCGGCACCTGATACTGGCGGAAAAAATTCACGGGCGGGTGCTGTTTTTCACGCAGTAAATACCATGCGCCGGGCAGCAGGACGGCGACAGTGCCGCTGGCCGCCATGGCGTGAGCATCTTCCTGGGTGGCGTATTCAAGGTGATCCGCCGACAAGGCGTGATAGTTTGCCGCCAGTGAACTGCCATGCAGGGCAGAGAGTTGTTCCGCATGCAATTTAACCGGCAACCCCAAAGCCTGTGCAGCATCAAAAATTCGCTCGACTTGTGCTGGGGAGAACGCAAGGTGCTCACAGAATGCGTCAACGGCATCCGCCAGTTTTTCTCTGGCGACAATGGGCAGCAGGGTATCGCAAATAAAGTCGATATAGTCCTCCGCCCGGTCTTTGTACTCGGGCGGCAGGGCATGGGCGGCAAGACAGGTGGACTGAATATCGACAGGCAACAGAGTGGCTAATTTGCGGATAACCCGCAACATTTTTAATTCACTGTCCAGGGTCAGCCCGTAGCCTGACTTAATTTCAAGGCAGGTGACCCCCTCGGCCAGCAGCGGTTGCAAACGCAATAAAGCCTGCCGGAGCAGTTCCTCTTCCGTGGCGTCCCGGGTGGCGTTTACAGTGGATAAAATACCACCGCCCGCCGCGGCGATTTCTGCATAGCTTACGCCATTTAACCGTTGCTCAAATTCGGCGCTGCGGTTCCCGCCGAACACCAGATGAGTATGACAATCGATAAATCCCGGGGTAATTATCCCGCCGTCGAATACATGCTGTTGTGCATGGGGAAACGCCGGGCAGTCGGCATTACGGCCAAGCCAGACAATTTTTCCCTCCGTCACTGCCAATGCGCCGTTTTCTATCACGTTGTAACGGCCATCCTGCATGGTGACCAGCGTGGCGCCGCGCCAGACACTGTCACAGTGCGCCGGGGGCGTGACAGTAAGGCAAAGGGACGAGGCTAAGGACATAGCAGACTCCGGATGATTTATCTTGTATAGACAATTAAAGTCAACCTAACCCATAACCGAAAGGGCGGCAAGGCGGCCAGAGATAGTTTTTTCTTATCGCCAACTGTCGCGTAAAGACGGGCGGCCTGTGAATGCCGCCTGCGCCAGACGCGATTAGCCGTGACTGGTAAAACGGCCAAATAACTGATAACGCGAACCCGGGTAAATCAGGCGGGCGGACGTCACAACGCGGCTGCCGCTCCAGGTTCGCCGGTGAATCAACAGGCAGGGCTCATGCTCCTCAAGTTGCAGCAAGTGGCGTTGTTCATCGCTGGCGCTGATGGCTTCAACGCGGTGCTCCCCTGCGGTCAGCGGGGCAATATCCATCAGATAGGTATATGGCGTCTGTTTATTGAGCACCTGCCGGAGGTAATCCGGCGCCGTTTCCGGGTTAACAAAACGGTCTTCAATTTGTACCGGAACGTTATTTTCGTAATGCACAATTTGGGAGTAAAACAGCGTATCACCGATGGCAATCCCCAACTGGAGCGCTTGATCGGCGTCCGCCTGGCGGGCCTCGCACACTAAAATTTTACTGTCATGACGATGACCACGTTGGGCGATTTCATCAGCAATATTATGGACCTCAAGCATCGGTGTATAGGCTTTTGCTTCGGCGACAAACGTCCCCACGCCCTGCATGCGGATTAAAAAACCTTCGCTGGTCAGTTCGCGCAGCGCCCGGTTGATGGTCATACGGCTGACGCCAATTTCATTAACCAGCTCACTTTCCGATGGAATACGTTGGTGGGGTTTCCAGACGCCGGCGCGAATCTGGCCAATGATGGCCTGTTTCACCCGCTGATAAATGGGCGCCGGTGCATCGCTCATGGCGGCGGCCAGCTCAGATAGTGTCTGCCGGGTCACGTCTTGTTGCGCCGTACCGGCCGATGAAAAAAGGGTGGGCTCAGACATGTTTCTTACCTCTCAAAAGTGCCACAGACAAGGTCATCGTTTCCCGGACGCTGGCGTATTTTCAACCGCGAAGCGTAAGCAGAAAAGCTGTGGTGAAAAACTCAAATGATAAAAAAAGGAATGGCGCAAGTTTACAGCCAAACCATGCATATGTATATGTATAGACAAGTCGCCCCAAAGTTTTGCAATTGTTTACTTATAATTGCCTTTATGTTTCTTTTCGCTGCTCAGGAACGTTGTTATGCCTGCTTATTTTGCTACACAAGCCCTGCTTGCTGAAGGATGGGCTCACAATGTGCGTCTGGATGTCGATGCTGCCGGCATGTTAACCGCCATCACGCCGGACAGCACAGCACAGGATGCTGTCCGGCTTTCAGGTCCGGTGATCCCGGGTATGCCGAATTTACACTCTCATGCATTCCAGCGGGTGATGGCCGGGCTGGCGGAGGTGGCCGGAAACCCGCAGGACAGTTTCTGGACCTGGCGTGACCTGATGTATCGCACGGTGCAGCGATTAACGCCGGACCAGGTCGGTATTATCGCCCGCCAGTTGTATATCGAGATGCTCAAAGGGGGTTATACCCAGGTCGCTGAGTTCCACTATCTGCACAATGATATCAGCGGTAACCCCTATGCTGACCGCGGCGAGATGACCGCCCAATTAAGCGCCGCTGCCGACCTTGCGGGAATCGGCCTGACGCTGTTGCCCGTGCTCTACAGCTATGCCGGGTTTGGCGGGCAACCGGCTCAGGCGGGTCAGGTGCGGTTTATTCAGGACGCTGACACCTATTTGCGCCAGCAGGCGATTATCCGCCAGCAGATAACGGGCAAAGTACTGCAAAACCAGGGCCTGTGTTTTCACTCACTACGGGCCGTGACCCCCACGCAGATGCAGCAGGTTTTACAGGCCAGCGACCCGGCATTGCCTGTACATATCCATATCGCCGAGCAGCAAAAAGAAGTCAATGACTGCCTGAGCTGGAGCGGACAACGCCCCATTGCGTGGCTGTATGATCACCTGGATATCGATGCCCGCTGGTGTCTTGTCCACGCGACACATGCGGATGAGAAAGAAGTGGCCCGCATGGCGCAAAGCGGTGCGGTTGCCGGGCTGTGCCCCACAACAGAAGCGAATCTGGGCGACGGTATTTTCCCCGGCGTCGATTATTTGGCACAGCGCGGTCACTGGGGTATTGGTTCCGACAGCCATGTTTCACTTAATGTGGTGGAAGAGCTGCGCTGGTTCGAATATGGGCAGCGCTTACGTGATCAGCGCCGCAACCGCCTGACAACGGCGACCCAAAATGTGGTGGGCGATGTGTTGTACACCCAGGCGCTTGCCGGTGGTGCGCAGGCCTGTGGCGCGCCTGTCGGGAGATTGTCAGTGGGGTATCGCGCCGACTGGCTGGTGCTGGATGGACAGGATCCTTACCTGGCGGCAGCCCGCCCCCCTGAAATTCTCAACCGCTGGTTATTTGCCGGCCACGCCGGGCAGATTCGCGATGTGTATGTTGGCGGGACCCCCCGCATTATCAATGGGCAACATGCGCAGCAACAGGCCGTTGCCGCTGATTTTCTGCAGGTACTGCGCCAACTGGCGGAGGCGACAGCATGACGGGCTGGCAGCGTTTTTCCCAGACCAGGCTGCCGGTCAGTCGCTGGCGTAATGGCGGCGGCGAAACCCGCGAAATTATCAGCTGGCCGCCAGGGCAGGCGGATTTTGACTGGCGTGCCAGCATTGCCACTGTCGCGCAGGATGGCCCATTTTCCGCTTTCCCCGGCATTGCGCGTTCCATCACGCTGTTGAGTGGCGAGGGCATGCAACTGACTGACGGCATCGGGGTGAATCATGTGCTGAATACCGTGGGAGAACCCTTCGAGTTTAGCGGGGATCTTGCACTCCACGCACATCTTCTGGGGGGCGAGACGATGGATTTTAACCTGATGACCCGGCGTACTGTCTGTTTGCCCGGCGTTGTCGCCCTCAGGGGAAGTGGCACGGTGTCCCGTGAGCAGGGCGGTGTGCTTTTCGCCATTCAGGGTGACTGGCAATTACCGGATGGGACCCGGCTGGGCGCGGGTGAAGGTATCTGGTGGCCACCGACGTCAGACAGCTGTCAGACGACACAGTGGCCGATTTCTGCCTTGCATACTGTGGATGCACAAAAAACGCGCAGTCTGCTACTTTGGGCGGCGGTCATTGCCTGAGTTGGTGCGTCCTGCACTGGTTTGGCGCATCCTGCGCACTTATTTGATTCGACAGGCAGAGAAAACCACTGGCCACAGGCCGAAATAACCGGGAAAGCAGGCATAGCTGAACTGGCACAAAGCTTGCTTTACTTATTCGGCTTGCTTGTATAGACAAGAATATACAGTAGCGTATTTTGCCCGGGCAGTTCACTGGCCAGGCATTTCCCCGAGACAGGTAATTTGGCAGGAGTGGCAGATGAGCAACATGATTTCCAGGACTGTGCTGAAGCGTTCGTTATCCATGTTAGGGCTGGCAGTGACATTGGGTTGCGGGGCAATAAACACCGCCATGGCGGCAGAGACTCCGGTGGCCATTGGTATTTCCGGGTGGACAGGATTCGCTCCCCTGACACTGGCCGATAAGGCAGGCATTTTCAAAAAGAATGGCCTGGACGTGACGCTGAAAATGGTACCCCAGCAATCACGCCACCTGGCCATTGCATCAGGCTCTTTGCAGTGCGCGGCGACCACGGTGGAAACCTACCTCACCTGGAATGCCAGCGGTGTGCCCATCAAGCAAATTGTGCAACTGGATAAATCCTATGGCGCGGATGGGATTGCCGTACGTGGGGGTATCAATAAAGTGGCTGACCTGAAAGGGAAAACCATCAGTGTCGATGCACCAGGAACCTCCTCCTATTTTCTGCTGGCCTGGATCCTCGATAAAAACGGCATGACGATGAAAGACGTCAAACTGGCAACCCTGGGGCCGGATGCCGCCGCTCATGCCTTTATTGCCGGGCAGAACGATGCCGCTGTGACGTACGAGCCGTATCTCTCCACCATCCGCCAAAGCCCGGACAAAGGCAAAATTCTGACCACCACACTGGATTATCCCATGGTGATGGACACCCTGGGTTGTACGCCATCCTGGCTGGATAAAAACCCCAAAGCGGCTCAGGCACTGGTAAATAGCTACTTTGAAGCCCTGGATATGATCAAAAAAGATCCGGATAAAGCCAATGAGATTATGGGGGCGGCGGTCAAAGAAACCGGCAAACAGTTTGCTGAAGAGTCCAGCTATCTGCGCTGGCAAGACCGTGATGCGAACAAGAAGTTCTTCAGTGGCGAGATTGTCACCTTTACCAACGAAGCGGCGCGTTTGCTGACGGAAATGAAAATCCTGCATAAAACGCCGGATATTAATACGTTGTATGACGCGAAGTATGTGACTCAGCCATGAAGGACCACAAGATGAACAGTCCTGTCAGTCAGGCCGCGGAATTTCCCGCCAGTACGCAGTCAGTTTTACGTGAGCCGGCGCCTCTGCCGGCAAGTAAAAAGGTCTGGCACAACCCGATGATGGTGCCACTGCGCCCCGTGGCGTCCCGTCATCGCTGGTTTTTGGGCTTCTGCTTTTTTGTGCTGTTTTTCGCGCTGTGGGCGCTGGTGACTTTTACCGGGCTGGTGTCGCCGACATTCCTTGCCAGTCCGGCCAGTATGTTGCAGGAAGGGGGGCTGTTATTTACCGATTTTGATTTCACAACAGATATCGGTATGACGGTAATGCGTGTACTGGGCGGCTTTATTCTGGCGTGCATTATCGCCGTGCCGCTGGGTATTCTGATGGGCTCATACAAACTGATCGAAGCGTTTTTTGAGCCCTTCGTTTCGTTTTGCCGCTACCTGCCCGCATCGGCGTTTGTCCCCCTGCTTATTCTGTGGGCAGGGATTGGCGAAATGCAAAAAATACTGGTGATCTTTATCGGTTCGTTCTTTCAGATAACCCTGATGGTTGCGGTGGCTGTCGGCGCGGCGCGGCGCGATCTGGTGGAAGCGGCGTATACCCTTGGCGCGACCAACAAGAGCGTGGTGCGTCGGGTGATAATCCCCGGGGCGGCGCCGGAAATTGCGGAACTGCTGCGCCTGGTGCTGGGCTGGGCATGGACCTATGTCATCGTGGCGGAACTGATTGGTTCATCCAGCGGGATAGGTCACATGATTGTCAATAGCCAGGCGTTACTCAATACCGGGCAAATGATTTTCGGCATTATCGTGATTGGCTGCATTGGATTGCTGTCTGATCTGTTGTTTAAAGCGGTGAATCGCCGCCTGTTTGTATGGAGTTCGCTGTGATGAGCTATCCGAAGCTGAGTGTTCGCCAGGTGGAACGCGTCTTCAGTGGCCCGAAAGGCGAGAAGACCCAGGCATTACTGCCCGTGGATTATCAGGTCAATGAGAACGACTTTATTACCATTCTCGGGCCTTCCGGGTGCGGTAAATCCACACTTTTACGCATTGTTGCCGGGCTGGATCAGCCCACCCGCGGCGAGGTCTGGCTGGATGGCGTGCTGGTCGATGGTCCGGGCGCGGATCGCGGCATGGTATTCCAGAGTTACACACTGTTCCCCTGGTTGACGGTTGAGCAGAATATCTGCTTTGGCCTACAGGAACGCGGCGTGAGTAAAGCGGCACAAAAAGAGCGCAGCGACTACTTTATTAATAAGGTCGGTTTACGTGGGTTTGAGCAGCATTTCCCCCGTCAGTTGTCCGGCGGTATGCAACAGCGCACAGCCATTGCCCGCGCCCTGGCCAACGACCCGAAAATTCTGCTGATGGATGAACCTTTCGGCGCACTGGATAACCAGACGCGCGTCATGATGCAGGAACTGTTGTTGTCGATATGGGAATCTTCCCGCAAAACAGTCCTGTTTGTGACCCACGATATTGATGAGGCCATTTTTATGGCCAATAAAGTGGCGATTTTCAGTGCGCGCCCCGGGCGAATCAAAACGGAAGTGGCGGTAGATTTTCCGCACCCGCGTGATTATACCCTGAAAACATCACCAGAATTTATGGCATTGAAGGCGCGTATCACGGAAGAAATTCGTACGGAAACCCTGCAAACCATCGATCACTAAGTTCGCGGTATGCAGCGCAGTTAATCATGTTTTAGCGTGAGTCAGGTTGTGCATAAACACCCGGTGTTACACCGGGTTTACTTCCCGTTTTACTTGTATATACAGGAATAGATTATGGCTGCTTCATCCACCGATTACACCCTTTGCCGCCTGCAACCCGGGCATGTCCATTTGCCCATGTTGCGACAAATATACCAGGGTAATGTCCGCCTTGCGCTGGCCGAAGAGGCCCGTGCCGATGTGCTGGCCTCCCAGGAAACAGTCACCCGCATTGTGGCATCGGGAAACGTGGTGTACGGCATTAATACCGGGTTTGGCAAACTGGCGCAAACCCGTATTCCGGCGGAACGTCTGACCGAACTGCAACGAAACCTGGTGCTGTCCCACAGTGTGGGCACAGGCAAAAACCTGGCGGATAACGTTGTTCGCCTGGTGATGGCGACGAAAATTCTCAGCCTCTCCCGGGGTCATTCCGGTATTCGTATTGAGGTGATTGATGCACTGATAACGTTATTTAATGCGGGTGTGTACCCCTGTATTCCGGAAAAAGGATCCGTCGGCGCTTCGGGCGACCTGGCGCCGCTGGCGCATTTGTCATTGATGCTGATTGGCGAAGGGCAGGTGACACTGGGTGGCGAAACGATGTCCGCGGTTGAAGGCCTGGCTGCCGCAGGGCTGAGCCCCTTTGAACTTGGGCCGAAAGAAGGTCTGGCATTACTTAACGGCACCCAGGTATCGACATCCCTCGCGTTGTCAGGTTTGTTTGAAGCAGAACGGGTGTTTTCCGCAGGCCTGGTGGCCGGGGCATTATCACTGGAAGCGATTAAAGGCTCAGTTAAACCGCTTGACCCGCGTATTCATGAAGCACGCGGCCAGGAAGGCCAGATTGCTGTCGCCGCTGCGCTGACGGCGATCCTGGCCGGTAGCGATATTGTGACATCCCATGCTAACTGCGGCCGGGTTCAGGACCCTTATTCCATTCGTTGTGTCCCTCAGGTTATGGGTGCCTGCCTTGATAACCTGCGACATGCGGCCCGCATTCTACGTATTGAAGCAAACGCAGCATCCGATAACCCTCTGGTTTTTGCCGAAAATGGCGACGTGATTTCTGGCGGGAATTTCCACGCAGAACCCGTGGCTTTCGCCGCGGACATCATTGCGCTGGCGGTTGCCGAAGTGGGGGCGATTTCTGAACGCAGAATGGCCTTATTGTTGGACAGCGGTTTGTCCGGCTTGCCGCCTTTCCTGGTAAACGATGGCGGCGTTAACTCCGGCTTTATGATTGCGCAGGTCACGGCCGCCGCGCTGGCATCAGAAAATAAATCGCTGGCACATCCGGGCAGTGTCGACAGCCTGCCCACCTCCGCCAATCAGGAAGATCACGTTTCAATGGCGACCTATGCCGCCCGCCGTCTGGGCAATATGTGTTTTAACACCAGTGTGGTTGTCGGTATCGAAGCCATGGCCGCTGCCCAGGGACTTGATTTTCATCGTCCGTTGCAAAGTTCCGCCACACTGGAAAGCGAAATGAAGGCGATTCGGCAACATGTCGCTTTTCTCGAAAAAGATCGTCTGATGGCGCCGGATGTCGAAATGATGCGTTTGTGGGCGTCCCGTGAACACTGGCCTGCGGCCATTGAAGCATTACTGCCGAGCTTTGCCTGATAACGCTTTACATAAATTTCATTTTTTATAGAAGGATATGACCATGAACGCGCCACAGAAAAATGCCGCCGCCCATGTCGTTCGCGCTCCCCAGGGAACAGCGCTGAGTTGTCAAAACTGGTTGATCGAAGCGGCTTATCGCATGATCCAAAACAACCTTGACCCCGATGTTGCCGAACGCCCGGAAGACCTGGTGGTCTATGGCGGTATTGGTAAAGCCGCCCGCAACTGGCCTGCCTTCGAAGCCATTCTGGACAGCCTGCGGGCGTTGCGTGAAGACGAAACCCTGCTGGTACAGTCCGGTAAGCCGGTCGGTGTTTTTCGCACCCATACCAATGCGCCGCGCGTGTTGATTGCTAACTCCAATATTGTGCCGCACTGGGCCCACTGGGACCACTTTCACGAACTGGATAAAGCGGGCCTGATGATGTACGGCCAGATGACTGCAGGCTCCTGGATTTACATTGGTGCGCAGGGCATTGTGCAGGGGACGTATGAAACTTTTGCCGAAGCGGGCCGACAGCACTACAACGGCGACCTGCGGGGCAAATGGATTCTGACGGCAGGGCTTGGTGGTATGGGCGGCGCCCAACCGCTGGCTGGCGTGCTGGCAGGGGCCTGCGTCCTGGCCATTGAATGCCAGGAATCCCACATTGATTTCCGTCTGCGTACCCGTTATGTGGACTATAAGACCCGCAGCCTCGATGAGGCGCTGGCGATGATTGAAAAAGCCTGTGCGGAGAAAAAAGCCATCTCTGTCGGCCTGCTGGGCAATGCCGCTGAGTTGATGCCGCAACTGGCGGCGCGGGCAAAAGCGGGTGGCCTGCGTCCGGATATTGTGACCGATCAGACCTCCGCTCATGATCCGCTTAATGGCTATCTGCCGGAAGGCTGGAGCCTGGAAAAATGGCAGGCCGCCCGTCAGTCAGATCCGCAATCCGTGGTGAAAGCCGCCCGCGCTTCTATGGCAAAACATGTCCAGGCCATGCTCGATTTTCACCATATGGGGATCCCCACCGTCGATTACGGCAACAATATCCGCCAGGTCGCCAAAGAAGAGGGCGTTGAAAACGCCTTTGATTTCCCGGGTTTTGTCCCGGCCTACATCCGCCCGCTGTTCTGTGAAGGCAAAGGGCCATTCCGTTGGGTTGCCCTTTCCGGCGACCCGGAAGATATCTATAAGACCGACGCGAAACTCAAAGAACTCTTCCCGGACAACACCAATCTGATCAACTGGCTGGACATGGCGCGTGAGCGCATTGCCTTCCAGGGGCTGCCTGCGCGTATTTGCTGGCTGGGCCTGGGTGAACGTCACCGCGCCGGGCTGGCGTTTAACGAAATGGTGCGTAACGGCGAACTGAAAGCGCCGATTGTTATTGGCCGTGATCATCTGGATACGGGGTCAGTGGCATCGCCGAACCGTGAAACCGAAGCGATGAAAGATGGCTCTGATGCGGTATCCGACTGGCCATTACTCAATGCATTGCTCAATACCGCCGGGGGTGCCACCTGGGTCAGTCTGCACCATGGTGGCGGTGTTGGCATGGGCTTTTCACAACATGCCGGGATGGTGATTGTGTGCGATGGCACTGAAGATGCCGATGCCCGACTGGCGCGTGTGCTGTGGAACGACCCTGCCACCGGGGTGATGCGCCATGCGGATGCTGGCTATGAACAGGCAAAAGCCTGTGCTGAACGTCATCATTTGAATTTGCCGATGATCTGATGCCTGAATGCCGGATGGTCTGGTGTTGTGCCTCCGGCGTTTTTTTGAGGGATATGCAATGGCTTCTGATGTAGCAGTTTCCAGTTCACTTGTTGATTCACAACAGCAGATACTGAAAAACCTCGCCAGGCCCACAGCGCGGTCATTAAGCCTGTATAACGCCGGGTTGTCGGCGGAAGCGGTACGACAGCAATATGGGTTGAGCCATATCGCCAAACTGGCCAGTAATGAAAATCCGCTGGGCGCCAGCCCGCAGGTCATCGCGGCACTGCAGGCGGATGCCGGTTTCAGCGCAGTCTATTCGGATGCTGCCAGTACAGCGCTGCGCGATGCGCTGGCAACGTATACCGGTGTGCAGGCCGGGAATATTGTTATCGGGAATGGTTCAGAAGATATCCTGCATATGCTGGCACTGGCCTTTCTCAACCCCGGGGACCGCGTGGTCACATTGCGACCTTCATTTGGTCTGCATGAGATTTTCCCGCGCATGATGGGCGCGGACGTCACCCTGGTTGACGTGAATAAGCAGCATCAGTTCGATATCGCCGCCTGGACTCAGGCACTTTCGATGCCCGCCAAAATGGTGATTTTCAGCAACTCGTCGAATCCCGTGGGCTGCATGCTCGACAATGCAGGTTTTGAGCGCATCATCGCCGCGGCACCTCAGGACTGTGTGCTGGTGATTGATGAGGCCTATTTCGAATATTGCCGGAACAACCCGGATTATCCGGACAGCCAGCGTGTGCTGGCCGCGCAGTCGCGCCCCTGGATTGTGCTGCGTACTTTTTCGAAAGCCTACGGCCTGGCGGGATTGCGGGTGGGCTATGGCTTAGCCAGTCACCCTGAACTGGTCAATCTGCTCAATCGCGTTCGCACACCGTTTAATATTAACCGTTCGGCACAAGCGGCGGCCGTGGTAGCTCTGGGGGATCAGCAACATGTTAATGACAGCATTGCGCTGGTCAGTGCGCAGCGCGACATGATGTCGGCGCAGCTCACGGCGCTGGGTTTCCGCGTTGCGCCATCCTGCGCCAACTTCCTGTTTTTTGACTGCGGGCAGCCTGCGGCAGAACTGGCGCAGCGTCTGCTGTGCGATGGCGTCATTATCAAGCCATGGCGGGAGAAGGGGTATGAACACTGGATCCGGGTGTCTGTGGGGAATGAACAGGATAACCAGCAGTTTATTCGGAGCCTGAAACGTATCCTGGCGGAGGATGCCGCGTGACAGTGTTGAACATTGATGATTTACGTCGGCAGGCAAAGCGCACGCTTCCCCGTTTTGCTTTCAGTTATCTGGAGGGTGGGGCCGATGATGAACAAACGTTACAGGATAATCGCCGTGTTTTCGGCCGCTGGCGCTTTATTCCCCCTGTGCTGACAGATGCTACGCAACGGGATTTATCCGTCACGCTGTGTGGACAGAAGCTGGCTGCGCCCTTGTTTATCGCCCCGACAGGCTACAACGGCATGCTGCGGTTTGGCGCAGATGTGATGCTGGCGCGGGCCGCCAGAGAGGCGGGCATCGGCTATATACAGAGTACGGTTTCGACGGCCTCCATTGAAGAGATCGCCGCAGAAAACATTCCCCGACACTGGTTCCAGCTCTATGTGCTGAAAGACCGCGCCGTCACGACAGGGTTACTGACCCGGGCCCGGGCGGCGGGTTGTACGACCCTGGTGGTTTCTGTGGATGCGGTGCACTTTGGCAACCGTGAAAAGGACAAACGGAATTACCGACGGCCCATGGAACTATCTCTGCCGAGCATGCTGGACATTGCGATGCATCCCGGCTGGGTGTGGCGAGCCATCAGGCCCGCAGGCATCCCTGGCTTTGGCAACCTGAAATCTTATGTTCCGGCTGACAAACAACGAGGCGCAGGTGGCGCGAGCTATTTTGCCGAACAGATGGATACCCACCTGGACTGGGCCACACTGCACTGGATCCGCACACAGTGGTCAGGTCCCCTGTTAATTAAAGGTATCCTGGCGCCTGAAGATGCCCGGCGCGCTTTTGCCGCGGGCGTGGATGGCATTGTGTTATCAAACCATGGCGGGCGACAACTGGACGGTTCAGTCAGCCCCATGGAAGTACTGCAGGAGATTCGTCAGTGCTGCGGTCCTGATGCTGTCATCCTTATCGACAGTGGATTTCGCCGTGGCACCGATGTGGTGAAAGCACTGGCGCTGGGCGCGAATGGCGTGCTGATTGGCCGACCTGTGCTCTATGGCGTCGCTGCCTTTGGTGAGGCGGGTGCGAAACAAGCGCTGAACATTATTTTGCAGGAGATGGATCGCACGCTGGCGCAACTGGGATGCACTTCCATTGCCCAGTTAGGGCCGCATTTGCTGCGTTTTCAGCCTGCTATGGCGGGGTTTTAATATGTACACCATCGTTATCACGGAGCATCAGTTATGCAGGCACAAAATATTATCTTCCCGGCGCAGATCCTGCGTGGCGCAGGTGCGGTTTCGCGTATCGGTGAGGTCTGCGGATTATTGGGTTCACGGGCGCTGATTATCGGCGGCCATAGTGGCCTGGCGGCGGTGGAAGCGCATATCCGCTATCAACTGGCGGCATCATCGGTGACGGTGGTTGGCCGGGAGTGGTTTGGCGGCGTGTGCAGCGAAAGCCATATTCATCGTCTGGCGCAAGTGGTGCAGGCCACCGGCGCAGACCTGGTCATTGGCGTGGGTGGGGGAAAAGCCCTGGATACCAGTAAAGCCGTGGGCGTGGAGACCCGTGTCCCGGTGGTCACCGTGCCAACCATTGCGGCAACCTGCGCGGCGGTGACGCCACTCACTGTCCGTTATCACGATGACGGCCATTTTCGGGATCTCTTTCCACTGAATCAGGCGCCTGCTGTGGTGATTATTGACACAGAAATCATAGCCGCCGCGCCGCTGCGCTGGTTGGCGGCAGGCCTTGGCGATACACTGGCGAAATGGTACGAGTTTCGCGCTATCAGCGCCGGGCTGGACAATCACAGCGGTATCGCCCGGGCGTCCATTGCCAACAGCCGTATCTGCTATGACCTGATCAATACCCACGGCCCCGCCGCCTGCGATGCAGTTCGCAAAGGGGTGCCCGATGCTGCGCTGGAGCAAGTACTGGATGCGATATTTATGTTTGCCGGACTGACCTCATTAATGAGCAGTGGGGCACATGCTGCTGCCGCTCATGCAATTTATGAGGGGTTTACCGTATGCGATAAAACCCGCGAATTTGGTCATGGCTTATTGGTGGGATTTGGCAACCTTTGCCTGCTGGCGCTGGAGAACCGCAGCGATGAGGAATTGCTGGAGGCCATTGGCCTGGCCCGCGCGTGCGCTATCCCGCTCAGCCTGCGGGAAATTGCTGAACTGGACAGCACGGAACTGGCGGGGATTATTGATATGGCATTGCATGCGCCGGATATGGCGAACATGCCGGCTCCGGTCACAGCGGGCGCACTGTATAGCGCCATTGCGCGTGTGGAACATCAGGCCGGGTTGTTGTAGTACCCTCAGCAGCGTATCCCGATGGTGGAAAACGTGAATACGCTGTTTCCCTGTTGTCGGTCTTCGTTCGCGCAGGTGCCCATTGTGAGTCAGTGAAACGCATAACGCCCTTCGCCCACCAAAATGGTTTGACCCTTGAGCGCCGCCGTGTCGGTGAGAAAATCGAGTTGCACCAGCGCGTTGCTGTTCCCTTGATTGAACTGGAAATACTTATCGCCAATACGCAGCGCCGGATTGCCCGCGCGCGTTGTCATCGGGAGGTCGAAGAGCGCGCTCCAGCGCCTGGCTGTGGCGTACGGGTTCTCCACTTCAAACTCGGCGGCGGACAGAGCAACCTCACCGGCAGGATGGGGCTGGATAATCCCTTGTTGGTGGAGGTGCTCCAGGGAAGGTGCGAACAAGTTCCTGATATGAGATCATCATATTCATCCGGAGCGCATCCCAGAGGGACATCATGAGCCATCAACTCACCTTCGCCGATAGTGAATTCAGCACTAAGCGCCGTCAGACCCGAAAAGAGATTTTCCTCTCCCGCATGGAGCATATTCTGCCATGGCAGAATATGACCGCTGTCATCGAGCCGTTTTATCCCAAGGCGGGCAATGGCCGACGGCCCTATCCGCTGGAGACCATGCTGCGTATTCACTGCATGCAGCATTGGTACAACCTGAGCGACGGTGCCATGGAAGATGCCCTGTACGAAATCGCCTCCATGCGCCTGTTTGCCCGATTATCCCTGGATAGCGCCCTGCCGGATCGCACCACCATCATGAATTTCCGCCACCTGCTCGAGCAGCATCAACTGGCCCGTCAATTGTTCAAGACCATCAATCGCTGGCTGGCCGAAGCAGGCGTCATGATGACCCAAGGCACTTTGGTGGATGCCACCATCATTGAGGCACCCAGCTCTACCAAGAACAAAGAGCAGCAACGCGATCCGGAGATGCATCAGACCAAGAAAGGCAATCAGTGGCACTTTGGCATGAAGGCCCACATTGGTGTCGATGCCAAGAGTGGCCTGACCCACAGCCTGGTCACCACCGCGGCCAACGAGCATGACCTCAATCAGCTGGGTAATCTGCTTCATGGAGAGGAGCAATTTGTCTCAGCCGATGCCGGCTACCAAGGAGCGCCACAGCGCGAGGAGCTGGCCGAGGTGGATGTGGACTGGCTGATCGCCGAGCGTCCCGGCAGGGTAAAAACCTTGAAGCAGCATCCGCGCAAGAACAAAACGGCCATCAACATCGAATACATGAAAGCCAGCATCCGTGCCAGGGTGGAGCACCCGTTTCGCATCATCAAGCGGCAGTTCGGCTTCGTGAAAGCCAGATACAGGGGGCTGCTGAAAAACGATAACCAACTGGCGATGTTATTCACCCTGGCCAACCTGTTTCGGGTGGACCAAATGATACGTCAGTGGGAGAGATCTCAGTAAAAACCGGAAATAACGCCAGAAATGGTGGAAAAAAATAGCCTAAATAGGCTGATTCGATGTGTTTGCGGGAAAAAAATCGGCCCAGATCCGCGAAATTTTAATCAGCGAGTCAGCTTGGGAAGAAATGACCTGCTTATTCGCACCTTCCTCAGGCATTCATCACGAAAGCGTCCGTTAAAACTCTCAATAAATCCGTTCTGCGTTGGCTTGCCGGGCTGGATAAGTCGCAGCTCCACACCATGCTCAAAAGCCCACTGATCGAGTGCGCGGCAGGTAAACTCCGGGCCCTGATCGGTTCTTATCGTAGCCGGATAGCCGCGAAACAGCGCAATGCTGTCCAGAATACGCGTGACCTGCACGCCTGAAATCCCGAAGGCAACAGTGACCGTCAGGCATTCCTTTGTGAAATCATCCACGCAGGTCAGGCACTTGATCCTGCGACCTGTGGCCAGTGCGTCCATGACGAAATCCATTGACCAGGTCAGATTGGGCGCCATCGGGCGGAGCAGCGGCAGACGTTCTGTTGCCAGCCCTTTACGACGTCGTCTGCGTTTTACACTCAGGCCATTAAGTTGATAGATGCGGTAAACCCGCTTGTGGTTAACGCAAAGACCTTCACGTGTTACCAACGGTGCAAAACTGATCCACCCCAGCGGTTGAAAATTGATCCAGGGGTTAATCTGCTCCTCTGAATACAGGGGAGCTTATGATCACTTTTGAGATTCGTATGGAAATTAAAGTCCTGCACAAGCGGGGAATGAGTATCCGGGCCATCGCCAGGGAACTGGGTATTTCACGCAATACTGTCCGCAGCCACCTGAAAGCCAAATCTGAAAAGCCACAGTATTCACCACGCCCGGCTTCAGCAAGCAGCTTCTTGAGTCTGGCGTTCTCTTCCTCAAGCGACTTCAGGCGCTTAACCTCAGGCACCTCCATACCGCCATACTTCTTACGCCATGTGTAAAAGGTGGCGTCGGAAATGGCGTGCTTACGGCAGAGCTCACGGGCAGAAACGCCGGCTTCGGCCTCGCGGAGAATACATATGATCTGTTCGTCGGAAAAACGCTTCTTCATGGGGATGTCCTCATGTGGCTTATGAAGACATTACTAACATCACGGTGTATTAATCAACGGGGAGCAGGTCACCAGAGAGAGCTCCCATCGCTTCGCGACGGGCCCCGACCGGAGAACTATATTAGTTACAGCATTCAAAAGGCAAATCATCATAAAACCAGCGCCGGTTTGCCGGCCAGGTGCCCCTCCCCACCACTGAAAAGCGCCCCCGCCCCCGGCCGAAGGCCGGGAGTGATGTCGCTTTCAATGATGGGTGTTGTAACTACTCTTCTTCATCGCTGTGGGTGGAGCTGCGGTCAGTTGTCTGGTACACGCTCGTAAGCGGCCCTGCGGCCCTGCGGCCCGCTAACGCGGAGATACGCCCCGACTGCGGCCTCGCCTTGCCGGGTCAACTCCGACCGCGTACAGCGGCGTCTGAGATGTTTTTCGCGGGTATGGCTTTGCAGCTACCATGTTAAGTTCCCTGGTGTCGCTGAAATAGTTGATGAACATCCCCCTAAGCGTCAGCAGCAAGCTGCCGCCGCTAAGGCCCCGGAAATCACGCCCTTTACGTCGTAAACGCCGTAAAGCCCGCTCACCGGGGTTAAAAGGGATTACATTAACTTCTTCATTGCTGTTAGCGGGTTAAAGCTAATCAGGGCAGGGGGAGGATGGCAGAATTTATAGCCCGGTAACCGGCTACGCCGGGCTTTCGGCGCCATTTGACTCCACAGACACATGTAACCTCATCTGGCGCCTCCATGCCGCTGACGCGGCATCCAGAAGCTTCCCGATGCTGTAAATCTTAACGTCTGCTTTGTTCAAAAAGTAATTCGTGCCTAATATACGTTCATTAACGTATGTCCCAGCTTTGATACAAATAAATGCACCAGGAAGCGGCAGGCTGAGTAACCAAGAACCCCTTAGAATATAGGATGATTTGTATCGGCACTCATTACACCATGCTTTCCGATTAACGCCGCATAGCAAGTTGAACTTTGCTACTCTGTGAAAGGTAGTGTCTTCTATCCAGTGCGGATTTAATTAATGGAATAAATGATTATGAGTGAAAATGATACAATCCCGAAGAAGTCTACAAGCCAGATTAACAAAGCGGTATTTTTTACATCTGCTTTGCTGATTTTCCTTCTTGTTGCCTTTGCCGCCGTATTCCCGGATGTCGCCGACAAAAATTTTAAACTACTTCAGCAACAAATCTTCACGAATGCCAGCTGGTTCTACATCCTTGCTGTGGCCCTGATTTTACTGAGTGTCACGTTCCTGGGACTCTCACGCTACGGTGATATCAAGCTGGGCCCGGACCATGCGCAGCCTGATTTCAGCTACCACTCCTGGTTTGCGATGCTTTTTTCGGCAGGGATGGGGATCGGACTGATGTTCTTTGGCGTTGCCGAACCTGTAATGCATTATCTTTCGCCTCCCGTCGGCACCCCGGAGACCGTTGCGGCAGCGAAGGAAGCAATGCGTCTGACCTTCTTCCACTGGGGACTGCACGCATGGGCAATTTATGCCATTGTGGCGCTGATTCTGGCGTTCTTCAGTTACCGTCACGGTCTGCCGTTAACCCTGCGCTCCGCACTCTATCCCATTATCGGCGATCGCATATACGGGCCTGTAGGTCATGCGGTTGATATTTTCGCTGTTATCGGCACGGTCTTTGGCGTTGCGACCTCGCTGGGTTATGGTGTTTTGCAGGTGAATGCCGGTTTGAACCATCTTTTCGGGGTGCCCATCAATGAAACGGTGCAGGTTATTCTGATCGTGGTCATCACGGGGTTAGCGACGATTTCAGTGGTGTCCGGCCTGGATAAGGGAATACGTATCCTGTCTGAGCTCAATCTGGGTCTGGCGTTGTTGCTCCTGGCGCTGGTCCTGTGTCTGGGACCAACCGTGCTTCTGCTGAAGTCATTTGTGGAAAATACGGGCGGTTATCTTTCGGAACTGGTGAGTAAAACGTTCAACCTTTACGCGTATGAGCCTAAGTCGAGCAACTGGCTGGGGGGCTGGACATTACTGTACTGGGGATGGTGGCTTTCATGGTCGCCGTTTGTGGGGATGTTCATCGCACGGGTCTCCCGCGGGCGAACCATTCGCGAGTTTGTCACCGGCGTGCTGTTTGTTCCCGCGGGTTTTACGCTCATGTGGATGACGGTGTTTGGTAACAGCGCGATCTATCTCATTATGAACCAGGGGGCCACAGACCTCGCCAGTACCGTTCAGCAGGATGTGGCGCTGGCCCTGTTTAATTTCCTGGAGCATTTCCCGTTCTCTTCCGTGCTGTCATTCATCGCAATGGCGATGGTCATCGTCTTCTTTGTCACGTCTGCTGATTCAGGGGCAATGGTTGTTGATTCTCTGGCATCAGGTGGAGTGGCAAACACACCCGTCTGGCAGCGAATATTTTGGGCCTCGCTCATGGGCATTGTCGCAATTGCGCTTCTCCTTGCCGGAGGGCTAAGTGCGCTGCAAACAGTGACAATAGCGAGTGCATTGCCATTCTCAGTGATCTTACTGATATCTATATACGGACTTTTAAAAGCTTTGCGCCGGGATTTGACCAAGCGTGAAAGCCTGAGCATGGCGACAATTGCTCCTACGGCTGCACGTAACCCAATTCCCTGGCAGAGAAGGTTACGCAATATCGCGTATCTGCCGAAGCGATCTCTTGTGAAACGTTTTATGGACGACGTCATCCACCCCGCCATGACGCTGGTTCAGGAAGAGCTGAACAAGCAGGGGACGATAAGCCACATCAGTGACGCAGTCGACGATCGTATTCGTCTTGAAGTCGATTTGGGTAACGAGCTGAATTTTATATATGAAGTGAGGCTTCGCGGGTATAGCTCACCGACCTTCGCGCTCGCCGCGATGGATAATAATGAGCAGCAGACTGAACAACATAGATATTATCGCGCTGAGGTATATCTCAAAGAAGGCGGTCAAAATTATGATGTGATGGGCTGGAACCAGGAGCAGCTGATTAATGACATACTGGACCAGTACGAAAAACATCTGCACTTCCTGCACCTGGTTCGTTAACAGCAACATGCCGTCCTGGGGGCGGCAATTATTTATCCCGGCCGCAATATGAGGAATGCAGAATGATTTCACGCTGGAAATGGATTCTGAAGCAGACATTTAAAAAGCTATGGTTCAGGGCAACGTTATTCGCCATTGTCGCGATAATAACGGCCCTTTTATCAATTCTTTTTAAATCAATGATACCTGAGTCGGTTTCCGTGAAGGTTGGTGCGGAAGCAGTCGATAACATTCTGAACATACTGGCATCGAGTATGCTGGCAGTGACCACTTTTTCGTTGAGTATCATGGTCACAGCCTACGGTTCAGCCACTACTAATGTGACTCCCAGAGCTACGCGTTTAGTTGTTGAAGACGTGACCACACAAAATGTACTGGCCACCTTCATCGGTTCTTTTCTCTTCAGTCTGGTAGGGATTATTGCCCTCAATATGGGAGCTTATGGAGAAAGGGGGAGAGTCATTTTATTCATTGTCACACTGGTTGTCATTGCCTTAATCCTCATCACATTGCTTCGCTGGATACAGCATTTGACCTCTCTGGGGAGGGTTGGTGAGACAACGGCAAAAGTAGAACAGGCGGCCATCGAATCATTTATTGCGAGAGCAAGAAATCCCTTTCTCGGCGGATATCCATGGCTTGAGAACAATGAACAGCCGAAAGGAACGGTTGCAGTTTATCCGAAGAAGATTGGCTATGTTGAATATATTGATATGGTGAAACTTAGCAAACTGCTGACCAATGATCCCCGTCATGTATACCTCGTGGCGCAGCCAGGCAGTTTCATACATCCATCCATGCCAGTTTTGTACCTGAGTCAAGGCCAGGAGTCATCAATCAGCGCCGATTTACTTGAGAGGATTATTGTCTCGGATGTACGTTCATTTGCTCAGGATCCCCGATTTTGTCTTAGCGTCATGGCCGAAATAGCCTGCCGGGCCCTTTCCCCCGCAGTGAACGATCCTGGAACCGCCATTGATGTCATTGGCAGAGGTGTTCGTATACTTTCCACTTACGCGCAGAATAAATCTGATGAAATAGAAGTGAAATATCCTTCAGTTCATGTTGCACCACTTCAGAATAACGATCTACTGGAAGACTTTTTCTCACCTGTCGCGCGCGATGGCGCCAGTATGAGGGAGATTCAGATAAGAGTCCTTAAAGGACTGTCTATGCTGAGTAAGGGTTGGCCTGGGGTATTTTCTGAGGCCGCGCATAATTTAGCATTTGAAACATTAGAGCATGCAACACGTGCTGACCATATAAATTCTGAAAAATATCTAATAAAATCAATTTATTATAATTTATTTGGTGGCGAAGATTCTAATAAAAAACCATAGTTGCGGAGCAAGCGATTCGGTTGTTGGCAAGTAAAGGGGGTCCGCTTGGAAAACGGAATCTATGGTCACTCCCGTTTTTGCAACACCGATTTTGACGACAAGTTGGCTTGCTTGAATCTATCCGGCGTCTGAATGGGATTTTATTCCCGCGCCTCGATGAGTTCCGCGCCTGATGAACCTCCAGAAAATATACGGCTTCAATGAGCCTTTCCGTTTTACAGGTTCCTCAACAGGCCGGTGGGCCGTTAGTATCATCAATATCAGTATTCGCAAAACCAGATGAATGATTGTTTAAACTGGTGTATTTCTGCCTTTATGCTTCGTAAGTTTGCTGTCGCGCCGTCAGTGCCCAGGCTATTCTGGCCAGCTTGTTTGCCAGAGCACAGGTGACGACAAAGTTGCTTTTCCGACACAACAACTCCCTGACCCAGTCGGCCAACTTGCCAGACTGGTGTTCCAGTTTTTGTATGAATACCCTGGCACACTGAACCAACAAAGTTCGGATCTTTTTGTTGCCCCGCTTGCTAATCCCTAACAATGTCGTCCGACCTCCCGTGCTGTACTGTCGGGGTACCAGCCCTGTTGCCGCCGCAAAGTCACGGCTGCTGGCGTACTGCTTCCCGTCGCCAATCTCAGTTGAAATAGTACTGGCAGTCAGCGTTCCAACGCAGGGAATACTCAGCAAGCGCTGTCCAACCTCATCTTCGTCCAACTTTCGTTTCAACTGAGATTCCAGATCTTTAATCTGCTCAACAAGATAGTGATAATGCTGTTGTAATTTCAGCAGTAACTGGCTGAGATAAAGAGGCAAACTACTGTCCTCAAGAAGGGTACTCAGTCGACTAATAACGGCAGCACCTCGCGGAACGCTGATACCAAATTCCAGCAGAAAAGCATGCATCTGATTAGTTGTTTTCACCTTATCCTGAACCAGGGATTCACGGACACGATGCAGAGCTCGCATTGCCTGCTGAGATTCGGTTCTGGGCTGCACGAAACGCATAGATGGACGTGATGCTGCTTCACAGATAGCTTCAGCATCAACGAAGTCATTTTTGTTGCTTTTAACGAATGGGCGGACAAATTGCGGTGATATCAGCTTTGGAAAATGCCCTAACTCTGCCAGCTTGCGTGCCATAAAGTGAGAACCGCCACAGGCTTCCATCGCGATGGTTGTTGCCGGGCATGTCGCCAGAAATTCGATTAGCTTTGGTCGGGTGAATTTTTTACGGTAAACGGCCTTCCCACGATGATCCTGACAATGAATATGGAAAGAGTTCTTACCCAGAACGATACCAATAAGCGCAATGTTTTCCATGATGGTTCTCCGAATGAAAGCCTGTCCTCAGCATAGTACCGGGAAGGAGGGAGTGACCATCTCATTAAATAAAGCACGCTAAGCCGGTTGCAGCGGCCGTAGCGGCCTGAACTTGCCCGCGCCGATCTTGGCGCTGCTGCGCCAGAGGTAATCGCCGGTCAGGTTGATGTGCTCCCAGCCGAGCGGCGACAGGTACTGCAACAGGCCGTCATCGACGGCTTGACCGTGGCCACGCAAGGCGTTCGCGGCCCGCTCCAGATAGACCGTGTTCCATAGCACGATGGCCGCCGTCACCAGGTTGAGGCCGCTGGCCCGGTAGCGCTGCTGCTCGAAGCTGCGGTCGCGGATTTCCCCCAGGCGGTTGAAGAACACGGCGCGGGCCAGCGCGTTGCGCGCCTCGCCTTTGTTCAGCCCGGCATGCACGCGGCGGCGCAGCTCGACGCTTTGCAGCCAGTCCAGGATGAACAGTGTGCGCTCGATGCGTCCCAGCTCACGCAGGGCGACGGCCAGGCCGTTCTGGCGCGGGTAGCTGCCAAGCTTCCTGAGCATCAGCGAGGCCGTCGCCGTGCCCTGCTTGATCGAGGTGGCCATCCGCAGGATTTCATCCCAATGGGCGCGGACGTGCTTGATGTTGAGCGTGCCGCCGATCATCGGTTTCAACGCCTCGTAGGTGGCATCGCCCTTCGGGATGTAGAGCTTGGTGTCGCCCAGGTCACGAATGCGCGGGGCGAAGCGGAAGCCCAGCAGGTGCATCAACGCGAAGACGTGGTCCGTGAACCCTGCCGTGTCGGTGTAGTGCTCCTCGATCCGCAGGTCGGATTCGTGATACAGCAGGCCGTCGAGCACGTAGGTCGAGTCGCGCACGCCGACGTTCACGACCTTGGTGTGGAACGGCGCGTACTGGTCGGAGATATGGGTGTAGAACGTCCGCCCTGGGCTGCTGCCGTATTTCGGATTGATGTGGCCGGTGCTCTCGGCCTTGCTGCCGGTGCGGAAGTTCTGGCCGTCCGACGATGACGTGGTGCCGTCGCCCCAATGCTCGGCGAAGGGATGTCGGAACTGCGCGTTGACCAGCTCGGCCAGTGCCGCCCCGTAGGTTTCGTCGCGGATGTGCCAGGCTTGCAGCCAGGCCAGCTTGGCGTAGGTCGTGCCGGGGCACGATTCCGCCATCTTGGTCAGGCCCAGGTTGATCGCGTCGGCGAGGATCGTGGTCAGCAACAGGTTTTTGTCCTTGGCCAGGTCGCCTGACTTCAGGTGGGCGAAGTGCCGGGTGAAGCCCGTCCATTCGTCTACCTCCAGCAGCAATTCGGTGATCTTGACGTGCGGTAGGATCATCGCCGTCTGGTCGATCAGGGCCTGTGCGGTATCGGGCACCGCCGCATCGAGCGGCGTGATCTTCAGGCCCGACTCCGTGATGATGGCGTCCGGCAGCTCGTTGGCCAGCGCCATGCGGTTGACGGTGGCGAGCTGCGTTTCCAGCAGCGTCAGCCGGTCATGCAGGTACTGGTCGCAATCGGTGGCCACGGCCAGCGGCAATTCGCTGGCCTGCTTGAGGCTGGCGAATTTCGCGGGCGGCACCAGGTAGTCCTCGAAGTCCTTGAACTGGCGCGAGCCTTGCACCCAGATGTCGCCGGAGCGCAGCGCGTTCTTCAGCTCCGACAGCGCGCACAGTTCGTAGTAGCGCCGGTCGATGCCGGTGTCGGTCATCACCAGCTTCTGCCAGCGCGGCTTGATGAACTCGGTCGGCGCGTCGGTGGGCACCTTGCGGGCGTTGTCGCTGTTCATGCTGCGCAGCACCTCGATGGCGTCGAGTACGTCCTTGGCGGCGGGCGCGGCCCGCAACTTGAGCACGTCGAGAAATTCCGGCGCGTAGCGGCGCAGCGTGGCGTAGCTCTCGCCGATGCGGTGCAGGAAATCGAAGTCCTCGGGTTGCGCGAGCCGCTGCGCTTCGGTGACGCTCTCGGCGAAAGCATCCCAGGACATGACGGCCTCGATGGCGGCGAACGGATCGCGGCCCGCTTGCTTGGCCTCGATCAGCGCCTGGCCGATGCGCCCGAACAGCCGCACCTTGGCATTGATCGCCTTGCCGGATGCCTGGAACTGCTGCTGATGCTTGTTCTTGGCGGCATTGAACAGCTTGCCCAGGATGCGGTCATGCAGGTCGATGATTTCGTCGGTGACGGTGGCCATGCCCTCGATGGCGAGCGCCACCAGGGTCGCGTAACGCCGCTGCGGCTCGAACTTCGCCAGGTCGGCGGGCGTCATCTGGCCGCCCTCGCTGGCGATCTTGAGCAGCCGGTTCTGGTGAACCAGCCGCTCGATGCCGGAGGGCAGGTCGAGCGCCTGCCACGCCTTGAGGCGTTCGATGTGTTCCAGCATGTGCCGCGAGTTCGGTTTGACCGGGGATTGCCGCAGCCAGGCCAGCCACGTCGTCTTGCCGTTGTCGCGGCGCTTGAGCAGATCGTCGAGGCGACGGCGATGCACGTCCGTCAGCGGCTCAGCCAAGGCGTCGTAGAGACGCCGGTTTGGCGCGGGTAATCGCTTCGGCGCTCGCCCGCTCGACGGCGTTGAGGGCGGGCACAATGACCGACTGCCGCCGCAGGTGCTCGATCAAGGCTCTGGCCAGCACGATGCCCTTGTCGGTTTGCATGGCCAGCTCGGTCAGCAACTGGACAGCCTGCCGGTAGTGGCCAATCGTGAACGGCTGGAAGCCGAACACCGTTTGCAGCTCGACCAGGTGCTCGCGGCCGGTAGTGGCCAATCGTGAACGGCTGGAAGCCGAACACCGTTTGCAGCTCGACCAGGTGCTCGCGTCGGGTCTGCTCACGCTGCCTGTACTCGTCCCAGCTTTCGATGCCGACCTTGAGCTGGTTGGCGACCAGTCTCAGCAATGGCGGGAACGGTGGCTCATCAGCGCCAAGGATGACGCCGGGAAAGCGCAGGTAGCAGAGCTGCACCGCGAAGCCCAGCCGATTGGCCGGGCCGCGCCGCTGCCGGATGATGGAGAGGTCGCTTTCGCTGAACGTGTAGTGACGGATCAACTCATCCTTGGTGTCCGGCAACGCCAGCAGGAGGCTTTCGCGCTCGGCGGCGGAGAGGATCGAACGGCGGGGCATGCGGTTTCCTTCTTCTTGAAATTCTATTCTTGATTGCATATCATCTCAACGAGTTTCGATAAGAAAGGATGCGCATGCGACCGTCTGTTGTGCTTGACATGAAGCGAAGCGCAGTGCGTGAAGCGGTAGGCCGCTTTCGCGCCGCGAACCCGCGCGTCTTCGGCTCGGTGCTGCATGGCACCGACCGGGATGGCAGCGACCTCGACCTGTTGGTCGATGCGCTGCCCGGTGCCACGTTGTTGGACTTGGGCGATTTGGAAGAAGAACTGAAATCGCTGCTCGGCGTTGACGTCGATCTGCTGACTCCCGGCGACCTGCCGCCGAAGTTCCGGGCCAAGGTGCTCGCGGAGGCGCAACCGATATGAGCGAGAACCGCCTGCCCGATTACCTCGACCACATTCAGCAGGCCGCAACCGATGCGCGCAGCTTCGTGGAAGGGATGGCCAAGGACGACTTCTTGGCCGACAAGCGCACCCAGCAGGCCGTCATCATGAGCCTGATCGTCATCGGCGAGGCGGCCACAAAGGTGATGGATGGCTACGTCGAGTTCACCCAGGCGCATGCCGACGTGCCGTGGCGCAGCATGCGCAATATGCGTAATCGCATGGCTCACGGCTATTTCGACATCAACCTCGATGTGGTGTGGGAGACGGTACAGGAATGGCTGCCGGCGTTGCTCCAGCAATTGCCCGCCGTGCGTCAGGATGCCGACGATGAAGACCGTAACGACAACTGTGAAAGAGGGATCTCCGATGACTGTTGAATCGAGAATATTTTCTGTAGCCGAGTATGTTCAGCCGTCCGAAGGCGAGCCTATTCGTTCCGTTGTGCTTGAAACCCGAGACTCAATTATCGTGGTTTGGCATGTCCATCCCGGGCAGGAAATTGCGGCTCACATTCATCCTCACGGCCAAGACACGTGGACTGTTTTGTCGGGAATGGCTGATTACTTTCAGGGCAATGGGATTGTTCGTGCCCTCAGGGAAGGTGAGATAGCCGTGGCAAGACCGGGCCAAGTGCACGGGGCGCGAAATACAGGTACCGAGCCATTTGTGTTAGTCTCGGTTGTGGCATCAGCCAATGCCGGTTTCGTATTGGCTGAGCGATAGAGCCCAATCTCTGGAGTTGGTCCAATGAGCGGTCGGGGAGATAGGTAACAGACATGCAGCGGACACGGCTGCTAAACCAGGTCGCAAACCTCCTTGCGTCGCAGCGTGCCGCAAGCGACGCGATCAATCGAATGGGGTCGGCATGAGACTGAACACCATCCAGTTCCCGACCGCGTAGCCGCCTGTCCTGCCGATCAGGTCTTGACCATCGACGCCTGGGATCAGTCCTGAATGTTCTTGGAGACCACTACGTTATGAGCCGCAGCCGCCGCAAAACACCCATCGTCGGGCACACGACCTGCGGCAGCGAGCGCGAGGACAAGAAGCTCTGGCATCAGCGCTGGCGCACCCGTGAGCGCACGGCGCTGACCAGCGCGTCGCCCGAAGCCCTGAGCGCCCATCTGCCCCTGCTGGAAAACCAGGCCAGCAGCGTCTGGTCGATGGGCAAGGATGGCCGCTCCTACTGGCCCGTCAAGCGCCAGGCCGCCACGGCGGATCGCATCGCCAATCACAAGGGACGCAACCCGCAAGAACGCGCCTCCCTGAAAAAGCGCCTGCTTACACTGTGATTCCTTCAAAATATCTCAACGAAATTTCCCGACACCTGTTTAAGCTATCTTGCTGATATTTCTGTTTTTCGATTTTTGCCGGCGCGATGCCGGCGACGTTGGCCAGCTGCCCCGGGCGCGATACTGAGATCAGTTTCTTTGAACAAAAAAACCGCCTTTTGGCGGTCAGTATTCAGTAGCGGGGTTAGAGGGCCAGTCGTGTAAAAAACCACGTTAGCCGACTATTTATTTGAATAACATAATATTTTAACTGATATGCCAGCGTTCATCCTGACTTATCTGAACAGGGCTCCGCCTGTAAAATGTGAAAGATAGAAAGGTAATTATTTATAATAAAATTAAATAATTTCAATTTTCTCTTCAGAATATACACTGACAGTGTGAAAAAACCCCCGTTATCACGGGGATTTTCCTGTAGATAATACGTTACCTGACTTGCTTAGAAGGCGCAAAGCGCAGTATCAAAATACCGGCCAGAGCGGCCAGTATGGACCCTGCCAGAACCCCCACCTTGACCTCATCAACGAGCAGAGGGCTGCCTGTAAAGGCCAGATTGCCGATAAACAGGCTCATGGTAAAACCAATCCCACACAGTACCGAGACACCATAAACCTGTAACCAGGTACTTTTCTCTGGTCGTTTCGCCAGGCCCAGGCTGACGGCCAGTAGCGACAGGCCAAAGATACCTGCCTGTTTACCCAAAAACAGGCCCAGCGCCACGCCTACCGGAACCGGCGACAACAGGTCATTCATCGTCATGCCCGACAACGCGACGCCCGCATTGGCGAAGCCAAACAGCGGCAGTATCATAAACGTGACCCAGGGGTTGATGGCATGCTCAAGCCTGTCCAGAGGCACTTCATCAGCCGCATTCCTGGTTCGCAGCGGGATAAAGAACGCCAGCAGGATACCCGCGACGGTGGCATGCACGCCTGACTGAAGCATGAAAAACCACAGTACTCCCCCCGTCAGCAGATAGGGCAGCAGGCGCGTCACGCCGGCACGGTTCAGGCTAAACAGCAGAGCAACCATTGCCGCTGCACCACCCAGCATCAGAAGCGAAATGTTGCTGGTATAGAAGAGCGCGATGATAGCCACCGCCCCCATGTCATCCAGAATAGCCAGCGCCGACAGGAAAATTTTTAGCGAGACTGGCACACGACTGCCCAGTAAGGCGAGTACACCGAGCGCAAAAGCAATATCCGTGGCCGCCGGGATGGCCCAGCCGGAAAGGGTTTCGTCATGACCGGCATTAAACCCCACGTAAATCAGGGCAGGTACGGCCAGACCACCCAGTGCGGCAAAGCCCGGCAACGCACGCTGGCTCCAGGTGGCTAACTGGCCGGTGACAAGCTCACGCTTGATTTCCAGCCCGACCATCATAAAGAATACGGCCATCAGGGCATCGTTTATCCAGTGCTCAACGGACAGGCCTGCTGTTTTGTATTTCAGGAGTGTTTCATAACCTTCCCTGAGGGGCGAATTGGCCACGATGATAGCGGCTGCCGAAGCAATAATAAGCACAATACCGCCCGCTACAGGTGAACTGAAAAAATTAGAAACGGGCTTGATAACTTTTCTGGTTAATCCGATTGGGTTTTCTGTCACTTAATCTCCCCCTGAGATGTTGACTTACGAATTGTGAATCAGGCAACCCAGAGACTGTGCACTCCAAAAATGCAATGCACAGCCTGATTGACTGATGTAAGAAATTTAGATAATTAAATTAATAAGTTAAATTCGGTCGGTCTGTGGTTACATTTTATCATGCACCGTCAGGTAAATGGCCGCCTTCAGGTAAATTATCGTAAAGCGAAGCCTTGGCGGGGCTAGGGTGCGTTTCCATTCTGAGAAATTTGCTCAGTCTGTTTCCAGAACATGGCTGAAATTTACTATCCGCCGCGTGTCAGTAAATAGTATCTGTCAGTAAGAGCTGGCAACGTAAACTGACACGGGTAGTGATGGAAAATGATTACACAGGACACCGTTTGCAGACAGATGCTGCTCTGAGCCGCATTATCCTGAAAAGCCTGAACAGCAGCTGATGGATAATTATCCGTCCATGCCGGTGACGAATGGCTGTCAGAAAAGACATACCACAGGTCAAAATGGCGCATTTCGTTAACACTGAGGCCAGAAGTTTTGGGCTGGATATATTTATTGCTTGCCGGATGCTGTGAGATCTTTTACGCGGCGGCCATTCCGCGGACCGACGGGTTCACCCGGTTATGGCCGGGGTCGGTTCCGGCTGAGGGCGAAATGACACCCTAAGCGTTAGCTCTGTGTCGTTGCACGATGTCAGCGACGGTATTCTTGCTGATACCGAGCTCGCGTGCGATCCAGCGATAGCTGCGTCCCTCGGCCCTCATCGCAACCACCTTAGGCAAAAGTCGGTCTGATTTTGGTCGCACTCCGGCCTGACGACCAAGCCTCTTACCACGTGCCTTCGCAACAGCAAGGCCTGACTTGACCCGCTCGCTGATGAGATCCCGCTCAAACTCCGCAATGCCGGAAAGAAACGTCGCCAGCATTCGTCCATACGGCGACGAAAGATCGAACGCCATTCCATTCATGGCTATCACGGAAACCTTCCAGTTCTCCAGTTCACGTAGCGTATTGAGCAGATCGAGCGTCGAGCGCCCCCACCGGGAAAGCTCAGTGACCAGGATTGCATCAATTTGTCTGGACTGGGCAAGCGCCAGGACTTTCTTTCGCTCGGCCCGGTCGAGTTTAGTTCCTGAACCTGTTTCCTTAAATATTCCCACCACGTCGTAGCCGGCACGGCCGGCGAAGGCTCGCAGATCAAATTCCTGGCGTTCACAAGACTGATCCGCTGTTGAAACCCGGCAGTAAATGGCGGCACGATGTCCCAATTGAACCCTCCTGGATTTTTGTATCGGAACGCCCTGATTTATATGGGCTGGCTGTTGTCCAAAACAGACTATACTTCAAAAGGGACGAATTTGTATGTCACGACGCCATATTTTCACCGAACGGCAGCGAGCAGCGCTGTTCGATCTGCCCACGGACGAACTGTCGCTACTGAAGTTCTACACGCTGGGCGATGATGACCTGGAAAACATTAGGCAGCGCCGCAGGTAATGACTCCAACTTACTGATAGTGTTTTATGTTCAGATAATGCCCGATGACTTTGTCATGCAGCTCCACCGATTTTGAGAACGACAGTGACTTCCTGCCCAGCCTTGCCAGATGTTGCCTCAGATTCAGGTTATGCCGCTCAATGCGCTGCGTATATCGCTTGCTGATAACGTGCAGTTCTCCCTTCAGGCGTGATTCATAAAGCGGCCAGCCATCCGTCATCCATACCACGACCTCAAAGGCCGACAGCAGGCCCAGAAGACGCTCCAGCGTGGACAACGTGCGTTCACCGAATACGTGCGCCACAACCGTCCTCCGTATCCTGTCATACGCGTAAAACAACCAGCGCTGGCGTGATTTAGCGCCGACATAACCCCACTGTTCGTCCATTTCCGCGCAAACAATGACGTCACTGCCCGGTTGTATGCGTGAGGTTACCGACTGCGGTCTGAGTTTTTTAAGTGACGTAAAATCGTGTTGAGGCCAACGCCCATAATGCGTGCACTGGCGCGACATCCGACGCCATTCATGGCCATATCAATGATTTTCTGATGCGTACCGGGTTGAGAAGCGGTGTAAGTGAACTGTAGCTGCCATGTTTTACGGCAGTGAGAGCAGAGATAGCGCTGATGTCCGGCAGTACTTTTACCGTTACGCACCACGCCTTCAGTAGCTGAACAGGAGGGACAGCTGATAGAAACAGAAGCCACTGGAGCACCTCAAAAACACCATCATACACTAAATCAGTAAGTTGGCACCATTACCGCGACGTTATCCAGCCCGCCATGACGCTGGTTCAGGAAGAACTGAATAAACAGGGAACGATAAGCCATATAAGTGATACTGATGACGAACGAATTCGGCTTGAAGTCGATTTGGGCAATGAGCTGAACTTTATTTATGAAGTGAGACTTCGTGGCTATAACTCACCGGCTTTCGCCATGGCTGCAATGGACAATGACGAGCAGCAGGTTGAGCAACATCGATATTATCGCGCTGAGGTCTATCTGAAAGAAGGCGGTCAAAACTATGATGTGATGGGCTGGAATCAGGAACAGCTGATTAATGACATACTGGACCAGTACGAAAAACACCTGCACTTCCTGCACCTCGTTCGTTAATACAAAAATGCCGTCCTGCCGGGCGGCATTTATTTTCCCGAACTTAATACAAGGATATGCTGAATGATTTTACGCTGGCAATGGATTCTCAGGCAGACACTTAAAAAACTATGGTTCAGGGCAACGTTATTTGCAATGGTAGCAATAATAACGGCCCTTTTATCTATTCTTTTTAGATCAATGATCCCAGAGTCAGTATCAGTGAAGGTTGGTGCGGAAGCAGTTGATAATATTCTGAACATACTGGCATCGAGTATGCTGGCGGTGACCACATTTTCACTGAGTATCATGGTCACCGCTTACGGTTCAGCCACTACTAATGTGACGCCCAGAGCCACGCGTTTAGTTGTAGAAGACGTAACCACACAAAATGTACTGGCCACTTTTATCGGTTCTTTTCTCTTCAGCCTGGTAGGGATTATTGCCCTCAATATGGGAGCCTACGGAGAAAGGGGTAGAGTCATTTTATTCATTGTAACACTGGTTGTCATTGCCTTAATAATCATCACATTGCTTCGCTGGATACAGCATTTGACCTCTCTGGGCAGGGTAGGTGAGACAACAGCAAAAGTAGAACAGGCGGCGATCGAGACATTTATTGCGAGAGCAAAAAGTCCATGTCTTGGCGGATATCCATGGCTTGAGAACAATGAACAACCAAAAGGAACTGTTGCCGTATATCCGGAGAAAATTGGCTATGTTGAATATATTGACATGGTCAAGCTCGGCAGTCTGCTGAGGAAGGTGCGAACAAGTTCCTGATATGAGATCATCATATTCATCCGGAGCGCATCCCAGAGGGACATCATGAGCCATCAACTCACCTTCGCCGATAGTGAATTCAGCACTAAGCGCCGTCAGACCCGAAAAGAGATTTTCCTCTCCCGCATGGAGCAGATTCTGCCATGGCAGAATATGACCGCTGTCATCGAGCCGTTTTATCCCAAGGCGGGCAATGGCCGACGGCCCTATCCGCTGGAGACCATGCTGCGTATTCACTGCATGCAGCATTGGTACAACCTGAGCGACGGTGCCATGGAAGATGCCCTGTACGAAATCGCCTCCATGCGCCTGTTTGCCCGATTATCCCTGGATAGCGCCCTGCCGGATCGCACCACCATCATGAATTTCCGCCACCTGCTCGAGCAGCATCAACTGGCCCGTCAATTGTTCAAGACCATCAATCGCTGGCTGGCCGAAGCAGGCGTCATGATGACCCAAGGCACTTTGGTGGATGCCACCATCATTGAGGCACCCAGCTCTACCAAGAACAAAGAGCAGCAACGCGATCCGGAGATGCATCAGACCAAGAAAGGCAATCAGTGGCACTTTGGCATGAAGGCCCACATTGGTGTCGATGCCAAGAGTGGCCTGACCCACAGCCTGGTCACCACCGCGGCCAACGAGCATGACCTCAATCAGCTGGGTAATCTGCTTCATGGAGAGGAGCAATTTGTCTCAGCCGATGCCGGCTACCAAGGAGCGCCACAGCGCGAGGAGCTGGCCGAGGTGGATGTGGACTGGCTGATCGCCGAGCGTCCCGGCAAGGTAAAAACCTTGAAGCAGCATCCGCGCAAGAACAAAACGGCCATCAACATCGAATACATGAAAGCCAGCATCCATGCCAGGGTGGAGCACCCGTTTCGCATCATCAAGCGGCAGTTCGGCTTCGTGAAAGCCAGATACAAGGGGCTGCTGAAAAACGATAACCAACTGGCGATGTTATTCACCCTGGCCAACCTGTTTCGGGTGGACCAAATGATACGTCAGTGGGAGAGATCTCAGTAAAAACCGGAAATAACGCCAGAAATGGTGGAAAAAATAGCCTAAATAGGCTGATTCGATGTGTTTGCGGGAAAAAAATCGGCCCAGATCCGCGAAATTTTAATCAGCGAGTCAGCTTGGGAAGACATGATCTGCTTATTCGCACCTTCCTTAAGTGGTACGCTTCAGATCTGTCTATGAGACAACCCCGTGTACCGACAGAACAGGACGGAAAGCGGTTAATTCAGCCCGTTATGCTGAACATAATCGCTGATGCTCAGGCCTGACTTGCGGATATCATCCGAAACCTTGCGGTACTGATCTTTCCACTCTTCTGGCATGTCCCGGAGAACCGCTATTTTACAGGCCACACTGTAGGGGGTACGCCCCAGCTTTTCGGCCAGCCAGAACAGATGAACGCCCACCTCTTCGTCCGGTACGGATTCGAGGGCATCAAGCAGCATCGTCCCCTCTTCTTCCCGCCAGGGTTCGCCGGCATGCGGAAAACGTGGGTCGGGCACACGTTCCTGTTTCTCTTCCTTTAGTTTCGACGCTGCCGGAACGCTGGACTTCTTCATACTGACGCGCGCTTTCATGGCACCGATGGCGGCGACGGCCCGGACCAAATCCTCGCGCTCCTGGCGCGTCAGCAGGCTGTCCTCACAAATCAGGGCATTCAGATTATCGATCAGCGTATTCAGTTTGGGTTCTGTTAATTTCATTCTTCTGTTCTCATTCCTTGCATGTGGTGTCGGTCAGTCCCGGCTCTCATTCACCTGGATGGTGACCGGCAGTCCTGCATCAAAACAGGTCTGATACCAGCTGGCCACCTGCAGGGGATCGCCCTCTTTTATCCGGCGTATGCCGCCGGCATCCGTCAGCTGCAGGCAGGTGGACCCGTCCGGACGGATCACGTAGGCCGCTTCCCTGATGGTGTAATGGTCGTCATCCAGCTGCAGCGCCACCGCATCACCGGCAGCCGTCTGGCGTAACGGCAGACGCCGGACGTCTGTCAGCCGTTGTCGTGCCGTTTCAGCCTCGCGTTCTGCCTGGAAGAGCGGTTCTGCAATGCCGCGACCGGCCTCCGTCAGCTCGACGGCCAGCTGCAGGTTCGGGGCGCGCAGGGTGCGCAGCCAGCCCGCAGCTTCCATGCGCCGGCAGGAGGCGCGCAGGTTCGGCCCGTACACCGGGGCGTCCCCGCCCTGCTCCAGCACCCGCTCGATATCCCGCGTCGCCACCGGCCCCGGACGTTTCGCATCGAGGGCGGCCAGCACAATCAGCACCCGCCGCTGCAGCGGTGACGGACGTCGGCTTTTTACCGTTCCATTCATTCTTTCATTCCGGCTACACGTTCCTGAAAACGACGGAGGTCAGCCTGTACCGGGCTGAAGTCGGATGCCCCTGCTTTAGCAAGCTCAGACCACAGAAATATGACAGCTTCCACACTGGAAATTTTCGCTGCCGTCGTCTGATCCTGGCGCTTTTTGATAGCTTCAATGACCTCTGTTGTTGTCGCGGCCAGCTGTTCATAGCTGAGTGAAAAATTCACTTCTTTCTCATCCATCCTGCACGCTCCGTCTGAAGATGTCCCGTTATGTTAAAAATCATACTCTATATGATTTAGTTCCTATGTGACAAACATCATATCAGATATGATTATTTGGTTAATGATAAATATCACACTCAGTATGATTTTATGCGTCTGGTTTGATTATCATATCTCTTGAGGGATTCCCGCCGCGCAGATCCGAAAATTGTCTAAATCGGATAACAGGGTGACGAACTTTGCACGAAGGGCATCGGGTGACATTTTCCAGAGAAAAAAAGGTCCCTACCGCTTATTATTCATAAAATTTCTTATGGAACACGCAGGATATCTATGTTTGGAAAACTTCTTAAAAGTGTCTCATGGCAGGTGAGAGCTGAACTCCGACGGAGCCTGAAGTCGAACCAGGATTACAAAAAACTTCGCTGGAACCGGGTG
>NZ_CP114219.1:0-4858 GCF_056673345.1 Enterobacter cloacae complex sp. HYC074_NIDB | reverse complement strand
GCGAAGCCGTTTTTCCATAGGCTCCGCCCCCCTGACAAGCATCACGAAATCTGACGCTCAAATCAGTGGTGGCGAAACCCGACAGGACTTAAAGATACCAGGCGTTTCCCCCTGGTGGCTCCCTCGTGCGCTCTCCTGTTCCTGCCTTTCGGTTTACCGGTGTCATTCCGCTGTTATGGCCGCGTTTGTCTCATTCCACGCCTGACACTCAGTTCCGGGAAGGCAGTTCGCTCCAAGCTGGACTGTATGCACGAACCCCCCGTTCAGTCCGACCGCTGCGCCTTATCCGGTAACTATCAACTTGAGTCCAATCCGGAAAAACACGACAAAGCGCCACTGGCAGCAGCCACTGGTAACAGGTTTAGAGGAGGAGAGTCTTGAAGTTTCGGGTGCGATAAGGCTACACTGAAAGGACAGTTTTGGTGACTGTGCTCCTCCAAGCCAGTTACCGCGGTTCAAAAGAGCGTCAACTCTTGCGAACCTTCGAAAAAGCCACCTTGCCGGGTGGTTTTTTCGTTTTCACCGCAAGAGATTACGACGAGGGTCAACGAATCTCAAGGGATCATTCATCCGAACAAGAGATCATTCGAAATTTTGGGGGAGTTGCATAGGGTCATGATACCCAAGCTCTAACAGTTTTATATGGTTCGGCGCTAGACGTTGGAAGTGGATGACCCAATCAGAGACTTTGTACTTCCCGTGAAATGTATCGATGAAAACGGGATCGCCTATATGGGCATGCCACAATTTATTAGCCCTGGCATGTTCTTCAATAGCTTCTTTGTTTTCGTAACTGTCAGGCACGTTCCAAGATGGCGATACCTTGCCAATCCAAGCCGGATGGCCTTTTAAGGCATCGCCAAAAAGATTGTACTTCTCGAAATGTTCGATGAAGTCATCGATTTTATCGAGTGTTTTTTGAGAAAAGCGGGATGTGTAATAAAGATTGAATGTCTCAGAGAAAGAGACAACATTCAATTGTGGATTTTGCGTGCTTGATCCGCTGCCCATGCTCTTCTCTGCTCCCTACTTAGACCAGATGGCATTGTAACAGATCTCTCATTCGCTCTGGAAATCAACAGAGACAAGGATACACCAAATATTTCAGTATCTTTTACAAGATCATGATGTTGTTTGGTTTTCATATCACTAACTCCGTATTTAATGCAGATAGAAATGTTTTTCTGTTCTCAGATTAGCCTTTTATAGTTGTGTAATAATGGCGCTGGTGTCACCCTATTCATATGAATACTTATATTATATATATCTCAAAAAAAATATTTACAGGATAATCAATGAGTTACGCAATAGAAAAAAAATGGAAGGCTGGAGGTCTGTCATTAGGATGGACTGCAGTACCTACTGTGTTGTTTTTTATACAAAATGAGAAGAAATTGAGCCCTGTAGCATTCAATACCTTGCTGAATCTCATAGTACACTGGTGGAATCTACAGGAGTGGCCGCACCCCTCAATGGAGAGCCTGGCTATACGGATGGGGGTGTCAGTAAGGACGGTGCAAAGGGCTATTAATGACCTAGAAAAAGCCAATCTCTTAGATAAAAAACCGACATCAAAAAGCGACAACCGATATGGTGGCCGCAACATATACGACCTTACAAAGCTTGTAGATTATTTAGACATAATTGGTCCTTCTGTGTCCGAGCAAGTAAGAAAGCCGCGACATAAAAAGCCAATATATACAGTAAGGAAAAAAGCCGATTAGTTATGCTGGTTACATGCAGGAACAGCCCGCATTTGGAGGCCGGGCTTATCGTTAAATTAGGGCTTAATCGTAAGACCAGAACGTTGAATGTATTCATCAACGCGATCGCCAATGTTTACAATTTTGGCGAAATTCACATCAGCCGATGACACGTTTAGATCCGTTGCGGATGCAGGCATAGGCAAGGTTGCACGATGACCATCGACGGAAACCAAGGTTTTTCTATCAACAAACGAAGAACCATAGTGAACGGTGTACTCGACTGAACACGCATTACTATCAGGATGACGAACAGCCCAAGGCTCATTAAACGAGTTGTAGTCGTCGTAATCAGCTCTCTTAATGTGCAGTGCTAAATCATTTTTATAAGTAAACGCCCCTGTCTCATCATCCACAATCCAATCATTTTGACTCGATTGCGCAAGAATTCGTGTAACTTCATCAGCATTCATAAATAGCTCCATCAGGCAGTGTGTAGATAAAAAGCAAACAACATCACCTACATGGGTATTATCAGAACCTTTATCAACGGACGGTTGATTTACCATAACATCTGTTGCCCGCACCGCTGAAACGGGGTTGGCTGCGTTTCCGGTGCCAGACGCGAGAAAGTGGCGACAGACATAACGAAAAAACACCAGAAACGCAGCCGCTGAATATTACACTGGTGCATAGTCATGCAGCCAGATGCATGGATGTTAAAGTCACACTAAAATCCGCGCCAATGCCTTAAAAACCGACAAATGCTTCTCCAGCCAGTCCCACAGCTCCGCCGCCAGATACAGGCAGTTAAGCAATGATTCAATAAGATTTAACAGCTTCATTTCCCGCTCCTGAATAAGTCGTGACCTTTTTGATCACGAACCTATTTAGCGGGAGAAATAAGAGCCCCTCTTCGTGCGGGTTGTCAGCTGCCTGGATGGTTTAAAGTGTCGGCCCGCGGTAGGTTTTCTGCGGCTGGCGCTCCAGCTCCAGTGTTTTCTGATACTCATTCTCCCTCTGCCGGAGCTCGATGGCATTCAGTTCCCGGACAAGCGGCGCAGCTGCTCGCTTAAACTCAGCACCTGCGTGCTCAAGTCCGACACGCGCTCGTTCAGCATCGCGTTCTCCCGTTGCATAAGACCACACATGCTCCGCCATTCCGCGAAGGCGCTCTCCCATTCGTCCAGCCTTTGCGAGTAGTCCTGCTGTAGCTGCTCTAATGCGCTCAGCAACTGCTTTTCCAGCTCTGTCATTTTCCGCTACTCCTGTTTCAGGCGGATCCATGTCGTCCCGTCGTAGGGGATGGCTTCGGTTTGCATCCCCGGCGGCAGGATAAGAAACCTCCGGCCGTCGCTGCTCTCCTGATAGCGCACTCCCCACGTCCGGGCGGTCATTTTCGCCAGGGTATCTTCCTGCTGACGAAGATGCGTGTAATTGTCGGTTATCTGCTGCCCCTGCCACCACAGAATGCTCCCGCTCGTGCCGATCAGCAGCGCTGACACCATCAGGATGGTGAGCCATGTCCGCCCGGCAGTCCGCAGTACGCTCCGCCGGTTTTTCTCCATCGCCTCGCTCATACTCTGCTCGTGGGCGAGGATGGCGTCGCTGATTCTCCTCGCGCTTGCGCTCAGTTCCGCTCTGACAGACTGCTCGTGCTCGCTGAATGCGGCTTTCAGCATCTCGCCGGTACTCTGCTGCTGCGCTTTCGATTGCTGCTCTAAGTCCTTCGCCAGCGTTAAAAGACTGCTCATAGATGGCTCCCTTCAGTCGGATGTTTCGCCCCCCGTCCGGGTCGGCAATGCTGATACTGCTTTTCGTGGTGCGCACCACCTCAAAACCTGCACCTTCAAGAGTGTCAGTGACATCCTGACGGCTTTTCAGCTCCCCGGACGAAGCAAGGGTCAGCAGTCCCCGGGTAATGGCTTCTGCGGCCTCCTGCTTCGTTTTCGGCAGCCCGGACGGCGTGACCAGCGCCCGGCGGTTTTCCGGCGCGTTCGGGTCGTGCAGCCCCAGTCTGCCGTTCACGATAGTCTGCCAGGCATCGATGCGCGGCCGGTCGGCGCGGTCGTAGTAAGGCTGGAGCCGCCTGCCGGTCAGCAGCTCGGTATTGGGGATCAGAAAGTTCAGCTCCAGACGCCCCTTGTCCGCGTGCTCCACCCACAGAATGCTGTACTGATCTTTATCGAGTCCGGGCATCAGAACCCGCTCGAAGCTGGCCATCAGTTTTTCCCGCTGGCCGGGAGGCAGATCGGCCTCCGCAAACGACAGAACGCCGGAGGTGTATTTCTTAACGTAAGGCGACGCGTCAATCAGCTCCCGGACTTCTTCCGGCTTCCCCTGCAGGACGGTGGCGCCTTCACGCTGCCGGTCTTTACCCAGCAGATAGTCCACCGGCCCGGCGCCACCGCCGCGGCCGCGCGGATGAAATTTAACGATCATCGTCCGTTCCTTTCTCAAGAACGGCGTGCCGCAGCCGCTCAAGGCCGGCATCGATGGCCATCAGCGCCGCCACAATCTGTACCCTGTCATGGCCGGTGCCGCCGCCGGCGTTAACACGGCGGGCTATCTGGTTCAGGTTATTGCCCATGCCGGCAAGCTGGCGCAGCAGCGCCGGCGAGATCGAGGGGAGCTTTCCGGAACGTGCCGGCTTTTCGTCCAGGCAGATCTGCCGCATCCACGCCGCCAGCTGCCTGCCGTCACAGCGCTCAAGCAGCCGCCGGTGCTCGTCCTCCGTCACCCACATGGTGAGCATCTTGCTCCGTTTCTCTGACAAACCGGCCTCCTGATAACGCCGGGACGGGCGGGAAAGCCTTTCCCGGTCGGCGCGGGGTTGGACAAGCCGCAGGCGCGTCAGGCTTTTGGCGGGTTTCGGGGCGCAGCCCTGAACCAGTCACGTAGCGCTAGCGGAGTGTATACTGGCTTATTATATTGGCACGGGTGCGGGAATCAGTGAAGTGCTTCATGTGGCAGGAGAAAAAAGGCGGCACCGGCGCGTCAGCAGAATATGCGATACAGGATATATTCCGCTTCCTCGCTCACTGACTCGCTGCGCTCGGTCGTTCGGCTGCGGCGAGCGGTGTGGGCTTACGAATGGGGCGGAAATTCCTGGTAGATGCCAGGAAGAAACTTAACAGGGAAACGATAAGGCCGCG
>NZ_CP114218.1:0-3116 GCF_056673345.1 Enterobacter cloacae complex sp. HYC074_NIDB | reverse complement strand
TATGTTAAATAAGACGCTCCGGGCAGCTAAGATGAAACCCGGCAGGCTTCTCAGTGCCGCCTTGCTTGTAGCGCGATGCATTTCTTTCCAGAATTAAGGGGACCGGTTCCTGCTGGTTCCGGTCGGGTAACAATTTCGAATCTTATCTCTGGTTCACCCCGCTAAAGATGGCGGGTTTTTTACGCGTGAAATCCGGAGCCGGACATCATGCCGGCATGGCTGAAGAGCGGGCTTTTTCCCGCCCTGTCGCAGTAATATATAAAGCTACATAAGGAGTAGCCGATAACCATGGCAGTACTTACATTATCCGGGCAATCTGATTCAGATGTTTTCACTTAAATATATGTTCTCCCTGAACCTCCAGCGATCAGCCATTTCGTATGACGCAATTTGTCAGAATAAGCCTGTCATTGAGTTCAGTCCGGAGGGGGTGATAAATAAAGCCAGCCCGCTTTTTCTCTCCACTATGGGGTACAGGGCTGATGAAATAATCGGTCACCACCATCGTATATTCTGCCCGCCCTCGCTGGTAAGTTCACCGGAATACAGCCAGTTCTGGCAGCGCCTTGCCAGGGGAGAAAGCTTTAGTGGCAAGTACCTGCGGCTGGCAAAGGGAAATCGTTCCGTATGGCTTGAAGCCAGTTATATCCCCGTTTCTGACAGGCGCGGCCGTGTTATCAGAGTCATTAAAATTGCTGCCGATATTTCTGAGCGCGTGCATTCTGCTCTTGAGCAGGAAGCAGTCGTAAATGCCATAAACCGTTCTATGGCCATCATCACCTTCAATCCTGAAGGGATCGTGCTTGAAGCAAATGAAAATTTCGTCAATGCCACTGGCTATAAGCGGGATGAAATCATAGGTAAGCATCATCGTCTGTTCTGTGCCGAGACGCTTTACAAAAGTGATGAATACCGACATTTCTGGGAGAGACTGAATCAAGGTGAGTTTTTTTCTGGTCTGTTTCCACGCCTTAACCGTCAGGGAGACCCTCTGTGGTTCCGTGCAACTTATAACCCTGTCTTTAACAGTGATGGGCAGCTTTATAAAATTGTGAAATTCGCTACAGATGTCACGGCTGATGTCCTGCGAAACCAGAGAGAGCAGGAGGCTGCTGTGCATGCATGGGATATGGCCGTGCAGACCCGAGGAAGTGCGCAGAACGGTGCCAGTGTTATTGAAAATAGCATCCTTATGATTGACAGAATTGCGCAGGGGATGGGGGCTGTCTCCACCGATGTCTCACGGCTCAACAATCAGTCTGAAAGCATTGACGATATGGTGGAAACCATCCGGAAGTTTGCCATGCAGACAAGACTTATTGCACTGAATGCCGCGATTGAAGCAGCAAGGGCTGGCGCATCCGGAAGAAGTTTTGCGGTTGTTGCCGCAGAAGTGCGTAATCTTGCGGCGAGCGTCAGTAGCGCGACTGAAGAAATTGAGCAAGTCGTGGCCAGCAATAGTCAACTGGCCAAGGATGTTCTCTGTGGCATTGAAAACAGCCTGATGATCACTCGGGAAGGGGTTACACTCATGCGCGAAGCGCGGTGAAGTTATGACCAGCATTCAGAGGAATGCTGCAGGGGTTGAGACTGCGGTTAAGGATGTCGCCATTTCAGTTAAAGCCGGATAGGCCATGGTGCATATCCCCATATCTGTCGAACATCACAGATGATCTTCTTGAGATCCTTTCCGTTGCGTCGTAATCTCTTGCTCTGAAAACGAAAAAACCACCTGGGGAGGTGGTTTTTCGAAGGTTCAGCAAGTTGGGGAACTTCTGAACCGTGGTAACAGGGTGTACAAGACCGCTGCCACCAAATTCGTCCTTTCAGTTTAGCCGTAGTTAGGCTTCAACTTCAAGAACTCTGCACCAGTTATCTCTTGTACACCCCTTTACCAGTGGCTACCGCCAATGGCGATTTGTCGTGCCTTTTCGGGTTGGACTCAAGACGATAGTTACCGAAAAGAGCGTGGTAGTCGGACTGAACGGGGGGTTCGTGCATACAGTCCAGCTTGGAGCGAACTGCCTACCCGGAACTGAGTGTCAGGCGTGGAATGAGACAAACGCGGCCATAACAGCGGAATGACACCGGTAAACCGAAAGGCAGGAACAGGAGAGCGCACGAGGGAGCTACCAGGGGGAAACGCCTGGGATCTTTATAGTCCTGTCGGGTTTCGCCGCCACTGATTTGAGCGTCAGATTTCGTGATGCTTGTCAGGGGGGCGGAGCCTATGGAAAAACGGCAACGCCGCATCCTTTTTTTCTCCTGATTTTAGCGCCGCTCTTTCTCTTGTCATTCGTGAGCTGGTTACGCCCGCCACAGTCTCACGGCCGGAGCGTAGCGACCGAGTGAGCGAGGAGGCGTCATTTCATCGCTACCAGTATTTTGCACTTACGCCATGCAGCTACATTTTCCCTTGCCATATGAAGCACTTTCGTGATTCCTTCCTGCGGGCTAACATATTAAGCCAGTATACACTCCGCTAGCGCTATGTGACTGGTTCAGGGCTGCGCCCCGAAACCCGCTAACAGCCACTGACGCGCCTGCGGCTTGTCCAACGCCTCACGATACCGGATTAAAATCCGCTCCCGTTCACCGTTTCTGTCGACACAGGAGGCTCGCCGGCGCTTCATCGATTTCGCCGTGTCTGGCAGACTGTGCAGCATTATTCTGACCGGAGAACTACATGACCCGACTGACCAACCTGACGGCCGCCGAGAAAAAATTTCTCGACGAGGCTGTTGCCGCCGCTGAGAGAGTGTCAGGCAAGAAGCTAAATCAGCAGAACCGGCATATCGTCCTGAACCGGGCGCGGGCGCAGATCGAATCGCAGCGACATGCTGACCGTCAGCGGGCGTTACATGATGAAGAACGGCAGCAGGCGGATTTTACATGGTCACGTCCGCGTGCGCCGCGCCGCTGATCGTAGATTTCGGTGGGTTCGTGGCATTGATGCCGCGAAACGAGCCTCCATTCACCTGCGTGCATAGCCATGCAGGTGCGCAGAAATCATCAGGAGTGTTTTTCAGCGATACAGACGGGGAATGGTGCCGGAAATGGCCCTCAGGCCGCAGAAACGCGCTGAGGGCGTCCCGGGCGGTGCGGGCAAGAACTCT